>JAGLOK010000053.1 GCA_023139005.1 Clostridiales bacterium
ATATGAGTATGAAAAGGCGTTGGAAATATTATCTCAAAAAAAACAGACTCAAATTTAGTTTGTTTCTAAGTCTGTGATATGGTGAATAAGAATAATAAGGGAACATATGAGTAGGTGAGCAAATGGAAAGAGTAGTGTACTATGCAAGAGTATCAACAGACGAGGAACAACAAGCATCAGCACTAGTTACACAATGCATGGAGAATGAAGAATTCATAGAAAGTATTAATGAATGGAAATGTGTAGATAAATATATAGATGAAGGAAAGAGCGGAACGACAACTGAAGGACGTTCTGCATTTACTCGAATGGTCAGAGATATGGAGAATGATCACTTTGATATTATACTAATTAAGCAGATAGATAGAGGATGGCGAAATCTAGGTGACTGGAAGATATTTGAGCAAAGGCTCATAGCATCTGGAAAAAAACTATTTGTACGTCTAAAAAATGATTTCTTTGATATCGAAGACGATGGAAGCTATATTAGTACAACAATGGATAATATGTTTTCTGAATGGTATTCAAGAAATCTATCAAAGAAACTTAATGTAGCCCATAAAACAAGAATGAAAAAAGGTACAATTGTTACTAACGGTAAGATGTGGGGATATGATCAAATTAATGCAGACTTAGTAATCAATGAAGAAGAGGCGAAAATTGTTAAATTAATCTTCAATTTATATATACAAGGAAAAGGTTTTCGTACCATATCGAATGAATTAAATGATATTGGCATAAAAAGCAAGACAGGCACCCAGTTTGCGTTAACCACTTTAAAGAGGATGATAAGGAATGAAAAGTATAAAGGAACATTGATATGTGGAAAAACACACAGGAACTTTTTCACAAAGAAAATAGAATCAGTACCAGAAGAAGACTGGATAATTCATGAAAATAGAATTCCTCCAATTATTAGTGAAGAAGTATGGAATGAAGCAAATGAAATACTTATGAGTAAAAGAAGAAAATATAATCCTGAAAAAGTTGCAGGGTACTTTCAAGGAACATATCCTCTTAGTTCAAAGATAAAATGTGCATTATGCGGACAGACATACTATCATAATTCATACGGTAAGAAAGGTAAGAAAACTCATATGTGGCAATGTGCTACGTATGGTATTTATGGTAGAAGTGAAAAAGGATGCAAAAATTCAACTTTAAGAGCAGATGATGTAGAAGTAATCATTAAAGAAATCATATTCAATATGTGGGATGATAAAGATAATCAAGTAAAGGATGTCATTCGAACTCTTGAAAAAATTATAGAAGAGTCTAGTAACCAAGAAGAGATAGAAAGTGTAAAGAAATCAATAAATAAGTTAGAAAGTAATAAACTAAAGGTATTTGATTTATATATAGAAGAATATATAACTAAAGATGAATTCAAGAAAAAGAATGATGATATTAGTATCAAGCTAGATAATCAGATAATACAACGAGATAAGCTAATAAATGAGGATGTATATATGAATGATAAAACAAAGAGAATGGAAAGCATCACTGACTTCTTTAATCAAGATATGAAGGACATATCTTCAGTCTCTAATACAATGATTGAGGATATGATAGAGAGTATTGTTGTGTATCCTGATAGAAAAATGGATGTAACATTAAATGGAAGAAAGTCTCTGAGTGTGTCCGCTACTCGATCGAGTCGACATCCAGGTGGAAGTGGATGCAGTACCATATCATGATTTGACCGGTAAGAACACTGAAGAGACATCCTATGACATTAAACAAAGAGTAGAAAAAGCAAGAGCGATACAAAGAGAACGATTTGCAGAGGATGATATATACTTCAATGCACAAATGGATGCAAAACAGATCAGAAAATACTGTGCGTTAGAGAAAAATGCTTCTGACTTCATGGAAAGTGTGTATGAGTCATTAAACTTGTCTGCAAGAGCACATAGCAGGATATTGAAGATGGCACGTACGATAGCGGACATAGCAGGAGCATGTGAGATTGCTATTGAGCATCTTGCAGAGGCGGTGAATTACAGATCACTGGATCGGAAGTATTGGAGAAGGTAGGGGAGAAGATTGGTTGAATGTAAACTTATTCTCTGCAAATTCTTTGGTTTGCAAAGATTTGAATGCATTCTCGTGTATATACATCAATGATTGCTTTTTGTAAAATCTAAACACACAAGCAAATGGAAATATAGCAACATATGATTAGCTTATGTATCAGAAAATGAATTTGCATGTAATGGTTGTCTATCACGTTCACGCCAGATTTCCCCTAACTTGTAATAATCCACGCACCCTGTTTCTACATAATTAAATAAGATATTTTTGATTCGCTGTCCCCATGTATCACGCAACCCATCGATATGCCCCCAATATGATTGAAATATTTCAAGTAATCGGCATGCAGAAAAAAAGTCAATGAGTGCATCTGTTTCAGAATCAGGAAAATCAGCTTTACCTTCATAGTATGAATGCCAGAATGTCTGTTCGGCGAGATTATATTCTTCTGTGCTATAATAATTAAATACAAAAAAACGAAGTCCGTATAGTTCAAATTCTAGTGGGGCAGCTTGACTACTTTCCACATCAAAGTATCCACTGCTCTTCTCATCTTCTATGAAGAAATTATTTCCGTGCATATCAGTGATAACCAATGTAGCCGGAGAGTTTTTTATATCAAGGCGTAATCGTAATGATTCAAATTTCGAATCAAAAAATGATTTTAGCTGAGTATATTCAGTATCACTTAATCCGCCTTTTATATGGCACTTTTCTAAAAGCATATTATTTATCGAAAGATATCGATCTGAGAAGTTTAATATCTTTGATGGTTCGATTTCAGAAAACTCCATGATGTTTCCAAAGCTAGGGAATCTAGTTTTGTGAAGAAGTCTAAAATCTGAACCCAGGTTTTTCATTATTTTTAGAAATACAGATAAAGAATGAGAGTGTTTTCCCATATAATCCATAAGGTTGCATCCAGGTGAACGTTCAACCACTATGCAGTCACCTTGGACAGTATTGAATATACCAAATACTCGTGGGGCGGGAAGTCCTGCACCTTGTACAAGATCGAAAAGATAAGCCTCACGTTCCAGTGAAAGTTTTCCTCCAAACAATGTATCCTTATTTTCCTCTCCGAACGTCAGTTCAGTTTCGCGTATACGTGGAAATTTTATAATTAGTTCGATGCCTTCTGTTGTTGTTGCTTCGAATACAAAATGGTTTGATCCACCTGATAGCTCTTTGAGATGTTGAATTGGAAAACCGTTTACAGTAAGTACAGTGCGTACTGTATCTTTTGAAATATTATGCACTACTTATTATCCAATTTTTGCAGATAGCGATATACAGTCGCTTCTGAATAGTCAAGTTTTGTAGCGACTTCAGTTACAGAACCTTTAATAAGAAAAGCTCCACGTGAGTGCATCTCTCTAATTAAACTCTGCTTTTCCATTTTTGTCATACGCTTAACAACTGTGGCATAACGCTTTTGTCCTTCAGCAATAACCGCGTCAATAAGATCATGTATAGATAAATTCAGCTTTGGAATTCGGTCAACTGCTGATGAATTAAGTGGTGCAGGGCTACCATTTGTAAATACATCAATAATCTCCCTAACATAAACAAATTCATCTACATTTGCTGTGATACTAAGCAAATATTCTATATCACCTTGTTCGTTCTTGAAAAAATAGGTGGATGATCGTAGCTTATTAAGTTCATGGGAAAGTGACTTATAATTTACAACAAAAGGAAGCTGTCTTAAATCTTCATCTTCTAAAAAATATTTCTCATTATCGCTAATTTCCTGTCCAACAACTGCTTCATTTCCAATAACGTTTTCTGCAAACAGATACTTTTGTGTATCGCTAACGGTAATTTGCATAAACCTACCAAGTGTTTTGGAAAGCATATTTGCAAGGGTTAAAATGTTTTCATTATTATGATACATTTATCTTCTCCAATCCCAAAGTTATCAGTAAATTATAGCATATCCAACTACCAAATGAAAGGATACAAGAAACAGGATTTGGAATGCAAGTAGTGGCAAATCTAGGCAAATAAAGATGAAGAAGTTAGCCTAGATTTGCTGTGCAGAGATGAGGTTCAGTCATGATTTAGATATATCATTTTATCAGTTCAAAGCCAGCTGTAAAGTGACGAAGTGATACAATTGGGCCTTCGTAAACAAGACGCATACCTTTATAGCTGGCGCGATTTTTATAGATATCGCCAAGTGCTTCAACAATAACATCGAGGTGATTATTTGTATAAACACGACGTGAAATACATATGCGCATAGTTTCCAATTCAGGAAAGATATCTGCCCCTGTTACTGGATCCTTTTTACCAAATGCACATGCACCGATTTCAACTGCGCGTACTCCGGCTTCTTCATATAGTGCTACAACCATACGTTGGCTTGGGTATTCATGCTGTGGGATCTGCGGGAAGAATTTCTTGCCATCTACATAAATACCATGACCACCTGCAGGCTCAATTATAGGTATACCTTTTTCTTTCAATCTATCTCCAAGATATTTAACTTGATTTACTCGATATGAAAGGTACTCAAAATCAGTACCTTCTTGAAGGCCAACTGCGAGGGCTTCCATGTCGCGACCGCTCATGCCGCCATATGTAATGAATCCTTCATGCACTATGGCTATTTGGTTTGCTTGATGATATACATCTTCATTGCGAGTAACAAATAACCCGCCCATGTTGACTAGACCATCCTTTTTGCTAGACATGGTAGCAGTTTCTGCATATGAAAACATTTCGCGTGTGATGTCTTTGATATCTACATTTTCATAGCCTGGTTCGCGAATTTTAATGAAGTAAGCATTTTCTGCAAGGCGTGCGCTATCAACTACGAATGGGATATTATTTGCTTTACACAATTCGCTTACCTCACGGATGTTCTTCATTGAAACCGGTTGACCACCGTTGTTATTACATGTGACAGTCATAATACATACACAAAGCTTATCTAAATCAGTATCAATCAATTTTTGCATTCTGGAGATATCAATATTTCCTTTGAAAGGATGATAGTCTTGATTTGCTTTCTGACCTTCCTCAATACAGTAGTCTAATGGGATACATCCCATGACTTCAGCATTTCCACGGAAAGTATCAAAATGCATATTTCCTATAGCATACATATCTTTTTTAGCATAGATTTGAGCCATTATATAATCAGCAGCTCGACCTTGATGCGTAGGTTGCACATATGGCATACCGAAAACATCCTGTACGGATTTTTCCATACGATAAAAACTTTTGCAACCTGCATAAGACTCATCGCCTTGGAACATTGCACTCCACTGATCTTGGCTCATAGCGCTTGTACCGCTGTCTGTGATGCAATCGACATACACATCTTCTGCGCGAATACGAAATGCATTATACTGTGCTTTTTTGAGGCATTCCTGGCGATATTGCTTTGTTGTTTTCTTGATGGGCTCTACTACTTTAATACGAAATGGTTCTGCTGTCATGTATTTCATTCGATTTCATCCTCCGAAATTAAGATTAAGATATTACATTAAGTAATTTATATTTATATGATAGCACATGAGAAAAAATTGTCAACATGCAATAAAACAAAAGAAATGCAAAAAGATTCGTAGAATGTATTGACTTTTGCAAAAGTGTTTGCTATATTTGAAAAACAGTATTACAAACGACAACTTAATAGTACAACATAAAAGTAAGGTACCGGAGTATTAGACATTTAACCGTGATAATAAAAGGTACAAGTCATTTAGTCTAAGAGGGATATAAGCTTATCCCTATATCAAAGTCAATTATGTAGAAATTTAGCAATAGGGGGATACAAATGCTCAAATATACGCTAAGACGGGTAGCCTCTTTGATTATTACATTATTTTTGATCGCGACAGTAACGTTTTTTCTTATGAATGCTGTACCTGGTGATCCATTTGCACTAGATCGTGACACACCACAGGTTATCCGCGATTCGCTAGACCAAAGATATGGTCTAGATAAACCTGTACTCGAACGTTATGTTATCTACATGGGTAGATTAATCAAGGGAGACCTTGGTATGAGTATGAAGTTTAAAGGACAAACCGTTATAGATAAGGTGACAACAACCATGCCTGTTTCTATAAAAGTTGGACTTGGAGGGGTTATACTGGGTGTTTTTATTGGTGTAATATTCGGGATAATCGCAGCGCTAAACAACGGTAAAACATTTGACTTTATTGTAATTATTGCAGCTATCGTTGGTGTCAGTATTCCAAACTTTGTATTTGCTACGCTATTCCAGCGATTATTTGGTGTGACTTTAGGAATACTACCGATTTTTGGCTACAAAGGCTTTCTCTATTTGATACTACCAATATTTGCAGCAGCAATGCAGAACATTGCATTTTATGCGCGTATGTTGAGATCTAGCATGCTGGATGTTATGAATCAAGATTATATTATGACAGCACAAAGCAAAGGGCTAACTCGCAGAAGCGTTATTTTCCGACACACACTTAGAAATAGTATGTTACCGCTTGTAACATCATTTGGTCCGATGCTTGCAGGCGTTTTGACTGGTAACTTTGTTATAGAGAAAATCTTTGGAATTCCAGGAATCGGAAATGCCATGATTATGGCAATCCAAGGATCGGACTACATGATGATAATGGGACTTACAATTGTATTTAGTTTCATATCAGTTGTGATGTATTTTATGGTCGATATTTTATATGGTATCGTTGATCCACGAATTCGGATCAGCTAAGGAGTGAAGCTGTGAATAAAATAAAAAAAGCAATCTCAAATAACGGGCAGTCTAAATATAATGAGGATATAGTCATATCACAGGAACTTTTTATTCCTATTAAAAAGGGTGCCCTTGATGCAGATAAAATGACAAGACCATCTCTGAGCTATTGGAAAGATGCTGGGCGGAGATTTAAGAAAAATCCGATAGCCATCACTGCAACGATTCTGCTATCAATAATAATATTATTTGCAATATTTGCACCAATTTTTAGTCCCTATACTTTTGATGAAAATAACTGGGCTATCTCAAATAATACACCATCACCCGAGCATTTATTTGGCACCGATAGTCTAGGGCGCGACCTATGGGTACGATGCTGGGAAGGTGCGCGTGTAAGTCTAATGATTGGCGTACTTGTTGCTCTCGTAAATGCTACAATTGGTATTTTTTACGGAGGCATATCAGGATTTGTAGCTGGAGCTACAGATAATGTAATGATGCGTATATGTGAAGTTGTTGGAGCTGTTCCGCAGATGCTATGGGTTACTATTCTAGTAATTATACTGAGGCCAGGTTTCATGCCGATAGTTATAGCACTGTCTGCAACAGGGTGGATAGGAATGGCAAGACTATTCCGCGGACAGGTATTTCAAATCAAGGAATCGGAATTTGTTATGGCAAGTAAAGCATTAGGGACAGGGAAAATATGGATAATATTTAAGCATCTTGTTCCAAATGCGATGAGCCCTATAATTACTAGCATGGCTTTTGCTATTCCAGGTGCAATATTTGCCGAAGCATTCTTAAGCTATATAGGATTAGGACTTCCGCTACCTCTTGCAAGCTGGGGCAACCTAGCAAGTAATGGAGCAAGTGTGTTTCTGACCTATCCATACCAACTCATGTATCCTGCGTTATTAATATGCATTACTATGCTTAGCTTTACACTCATTGGTGATGCACTGCGTGATGCACTTGATCCACGCATGAGAACTTAAATACTTAAAGGAGCGATATAGTGGAAGATTCGATTTTAAAAGTTGAGGATTTATGTTACTCATTTCATACATATGCCGGTGAAGTACAAGCAGTTCGCGGTGTCAACTTTTCTTTAAAGAGCAGCGAATCACTGGGTATAGTAGGAGAATCTGGCTGTGGTAAAAGTGTTACTGCAAAAGCTATTGTCCGTCTAAATTCAGGAACAAGTGGCTTCTGTAAGAGGGGTACAATACAGTTTGACGGAAAGGATATGCTATCACTAAAGAAAAAGGAATTGTTGAATGTTCGTGCAAGAGATATTCGTATGATTTTTCAAGATCCTATGACGAGTCTAAATCCAACAATGAAAGTTGGAAGGCAGATAACTGAAGGTATTTTAAACGCATTTCCAAAAATGAAAAATGCTGAGGCTAAAAGAATAGCTATTGAGACCTTAGAAAATACAAAAATTCCTAATCCTGAACAAAGATTTGAACAATATCCTCATCAGTTTTCTGGAGGCATGCGACAACGTGCAATGATAGCACTCGCACTTGCAGTTAACCCAAAATTATTGATATGCGATGAGCCAACAACTGCTTTGGATGTAACACTACAAGCACAGATTTTAGAACTCATTAAAGACCTTCAGAAAGTATACAACACAGCTATTATATTTATTACTCATGACCTTGGAGTTGTGGCCAATATCGCAAAGAACATTGCTGTAATGTATGCAGGTAAGATTATGGAATATGGATCTGCTGAAGATATTTTCTACAATTGCAAGCATCCGTATACATGGGGAGTATTGCAATCGGTACCGAAATACGATGCTGATGCATCAATACCGCTTGTTCCCATACCCGGTACACCACCTGATTTGTTTAATCCTCCGGTTGGTTGCGCTTTTGCAGCAAGATGTCCATATGCTATGGAGGTTTGTAGAAAAGCTGAACCACCACAGTATCATGCAGGAGAAAAGCATACTGTTAGTTGCTGGTTATATCATGAAATGTCACCTACTGTCGTAAATCCCATTACAAACAAGGAGGTTACGCTATGAGTGAAGTATTGATGAAAGTTAGCAATTTAAGCAAGAATTTCAGAATTGGCAGAAATAAAAATCTGAAAGCTGTAGATGATATTAGCTTTGAGATAAAGCGGGGCGAAACGCTAGGCGTAGTAGGCGAGTCGGGTTGTGGAAAGACGACACTTGGCAGAACTCTGATAAATATATATGAGCCTACAGCGGGTGAAATTGAATTAGAAGGCGAAGTTCTTGATGGTAAAAGCAGGAATGATAGAAAGAAATTTGCTGATAAAATGCAGATGATTTTTCAAGATCCATTTGCATCGCTTAATCCGCGTATGACAGTCGGTGAGATAGTGTCTGAAGGATGGGCATATCGCAGAATGTACACAAAGAAGGAACGTTGTGCGAAAGCTATTAAATTATTAGAAATCGTTGGACTAAACGAAGAACATGCAAATCGTTTCCCGCATGAATTTTCAGGCGGACAAAGACAGCGCATAGGCATAGCTCGTGCACTATCTATGAGCCCAAAGCTAATGATATGTGATGAGCCCATAAGCGCACTTGATGTTTCTATACAAGCGCAAATCATGAATCTGATGATTGAATTGCAAAAGGAAAAAGGGCTAACATATATATTTATTGCTCATGATTTATCAATGGTGCGATATATCTCAACAAATATCATGGTCATGTACCTAGGTTCGCAAATGGAATTTGGCACTAGTGCTGAAATATACCACAATGCTGTACATCCTTATACACATGCACTTTTTTCTGCAATACCTGTCCCTGATCCTAATGTTGAAAAAGAACGTAAAAGAGTCATGATAGAAGGCGAGATGCCATCTCCTATTAACGTACCTAAAGGCTGTAAATTTTGTACTCGCTGTGACTATGCTCAAGAAATATGTGAAACCGAACGTCCTAAAACCAAGGAAGTAGTGCCAGGACACTTTTGTGCATGCCACTTTCCGTTATTAGAAAACCTAAAGTCTACTAAGGTATTATAACGAAAATCGTTTAATACCTCATAAATAAAAACACAATAAGGAGGAAATACATGAAACGTATCAATTACAAACTCTCTATCGTTATAGTGATTATCATGGTCTTTGCTATGGTATTTGCTGCATGTACACCGAAGACTGAGGGCACAACACCCTCAGAAGAAACAAAAGAAAAAGCAACTGACGCTCCAAAGGAAAATGTTGAAGAACCAGAGGTTGAGAAGGTCTTTAACACAGTTCTAGGTGGAAACCCAACAATACTAGATCCAATCATTTTCCGTGATAAAAACGCAAACTCAATAATTATCGCAACACACGAACCCCTCGTTCGCTTTGATGAAACTGGTTTAAGCTATGAACCTGGTTTAGCTGAAACAGTTGAGAAAAATGCTGATGCTACAGTTTGGACATTCACACTTCGTGAAGGTGCAATGTGGTCAGATGGAACACCTATCACAGCAGAGGACGTCGTTTATTCTTTCCAACGTCCACTTGATCCTGCAATGTTATCACCTAATGTAAATGACTTCTTCATATTCAAAAATGCTGAAGCTATTTATGCTAGCCGTACAGAAGCAGAAGGTGCAACCCCAGTTGCAGATCTTCCTTATGAAGACATGGGTGTTAAAGCCGATGGCAACAAAATTATCTTCACTCTAGAAAAACCAACTGATTACTTTGTCGATTATGTTAGAACAGCTTCATTTGCACCAGTTCAAAAGAAGGCAGCTCAAGAATATGGCGAACTATATGGAACAGATGTTGATAAAATAGTATGTTCAGGTCCATTTGTTTTAACAAATTGGGATCAAGAAATCTCAATGACTCTAGAAAAGAATGCAAATTACTGGGATGCTGAGAATGTTAACCTTACTAGTGTTGAAATTACACTTGCAAAGGATGCAAACACAGTCCAAAGCCTGTATGATACTGAAGCTATTGACTTTATGACAATCAGCCAAGATGTTGCAAACTCAGGCAAGTATGATAATGTACAAGAAATCCGCAAACTTTCAACACAAATAATCCAATTCAACAGCCATGCAGAAATCGAAGGTGTTGAATACAACTACTTCCAAAACGCAAAGATTCGCGAAGCATTAGGACTTACATTTGACCGTGTAGCATTTGCAAACGATGTTGTAAAACAACCTAAAGGCGCAGCTTACGGCATCGTACCATTTGGTATGCGTGGCGAAGATGGCGGAGACTTCCGCGAACAACAAGGCGACTTGGTGTTTGACATGAGCAACTACCCAGGCGGTACATTTGATGGCAAAACATATGTCGCAGGTAAAGAAGGCGCAATCGCTCGTGCTAAAGACCTATTTGCAGAAGGCTTGGCAGAATGTGGCAAGACACAAGAGCAGTTTGAAGCTGAAGCAGAATTCGTATTACCAAACTTCCCAAGCGTTGTAACAAACGTTCAAGCAATGCAAGCAATGTGGAAAGAATACCTTGGTGTAAACGTATTGATGAAGCCTCTTGAAATGGCTAACTTAATGCCTTATATCATCGGTGGTACTTATCAATGCTTAATTGGTGGTGGACCATCAGGTTCAACATATGATGCAGGCGAATTCTTAGGATTCATTTACAATGAAAAACAATGGGAAAACACTGAATATGATGCATTATGGGAAAAATCTCTTGATGCTGTAGGCAATGAGAGACTACAACTTATCAAACAAGCAGAGAAGATGGCATGTGATGCATATCTTTATATTCCAGTAACATTTAGATATGTTAACTATGTACAACGTGAAAACGTAACTGGTTTACGTCAGTTCAACGTAGGTCTAGAATATGATTATAAATATGTAGATATCGCTGAATAAAAAACTTAATAAACTTAAAGCGGGTAGTTGATTGTTAATTACCCGTTTTAAAAATTTGGAGAAAGTCTACTGATGAGGGTGTATGAGGGATCTTACCGCAGGAAAACCGATGAAGAATTTGGTGATGTTCACACTACCAATCTTTGTAGGGAATATACTGCAACAGTTATATAATGTGGTTGATTCCATCATAGTAGGTAGATTTATTGGAAAGGATGCGCTGGCAGCTGTTGGCACATCTTATCCGATTATAATGATTTTAGTTTCCATCATTATGGGACTCAATGTTGGAACGGAGATCATGTTGTCACAGTCAATTGGTGAAAAAAACCATGAGAAAGTAAAAAATATTGCAAACACGATGTTTATTTCTATCATGGGGATATCTGTTGTAATAGGTGTATTAGGTGCAGTCTACACTAGGGAACTTCTTGTGCTAATCCATACACCGGATATCATTATAGACGATGCTGTTAAGTACATGAGAATATTCTTTGTTGGACTTCCCGGTCTTGCAGGGTACAATACGTTAAATGGTATGATTCGAAGCTCAGGAAATACAGTCTTGCCTCTTATTTTTCTTGCGATAGCGTCAGTAACAAACATTATATTGGATATTGTTTTTGTGAAAGTTTTTGGAATGGGTGTTATGGGGGTTGCATTTGCAACTGTCATCGCACAAACACTTTCATTTATGTTATGTCTTTCAAGGCTTAGAATGATTAATCATGACTTTCAGCTGTCAATGAATCTATCAGCATTTAACATAAAAGCATTGAGCCGTGGAATTAAGTTAGGTATTCCATCTGCGATACAACGAAGTGCTATGAGTTTTGCAGCATTTGCGGTTCAAATTTTTGTAAATAATCTGATGCTGACTGAAATCATATCAGCTTATTCAATCGGCATGAAGGTAGATACATTTGCAGCACTGCCTGTAATGTCACTATCACTTGCAATGGTTACACTTGCAGGTCAAAATGTTGGGGCAGGGAATGAATTATTACTAAAAAAATATGAAAAGTATGGCAAAATAGGCGGAATTATATTTGGTATCGTAATGTCATTTATAATGCTAATTTGGGGTAACTCAATCGTTTCTATATTTATCGATAGCGCCGAAACCGAAGTTATCCGATATGGAACAATGTACATACGTATGCTTAGTATTGTATATGTATTTGTGACTTATTATGAAGTTGCATTTGGTGTTATCAAAGGACGAGGCAAACCTCATATTCCTATGGTACTATCTATAATCGGTACTTGGTGTATACGCGTGCCACTCGCTTGGATACTTGTAAAGCAATTCGGTTTTTTTGGAATATGTCTGGCCATTCCTATAGCCTGGACGACAACATTCTTAATGACTGTAGTATATGAAACAATCATGGCTTTCAAGGAGCGACAAAGGAGGATGAAATTTGGAAAACAAAAAATTGCATGAAAGATATGATGCATTCCTAATATCCTGTAGTGAAAAGCTGAGCATAGCCCAACGTATTCGACAGGATTATGCAAAATATAGAACACTAGAGCAAAACGAGATACTTTTTAAGGATATGATTGAAGACTATGCTCACAACTTTGCAAACGCTAATTATCTTCATGAACTCGGTTTTCCGGATGGAGATCTACTTAGCGTTATATACCGTGTTTTTTACAGGTCGCTACGCAATGTTATGTTGAACCGTCCGATTTTTGTTTGGAATAAGAGCGATTTACTTATTGCTCTTCGTAATTATTTTAAAGATTTGGACAGAAGCAAATTGCAAGCAGCTTTTGATAAGCAGTGTTGCTTAACACAAATAGCAGTTGAGGACTCCCGCATGTTGGAAAATGCAACTACAATAAATGAATTTAATCACGTACTCGAAATAGCAAACGGTAAGGAATTTGATTGGATGGCAGGCTATGGCGACTATATTAGCCCACTTGAGCAAGATATGTGTAAGTTTTGGTATTCACTGCCGCAACTGACTCTCGATAGGATTGCAACGCATATTGTGGATGCATTCTATCATGGATTTATCAGTCAATCCCGCTCGATTAATAATCGTACACACGTACGAATTATGTATTCAATAGGACAAGAAGCATTAGCACAGCAGGTAGTGGAGATATTTCATTATCGTGGTATGGAACCAATTATTCTGCAGCCATCATCTGTTGCATATCCTGAGCAGTGTATTGTGGATCATCGTCATGATTTTAGTGCATATGCATGCCCTGAATGTTATGAGGGACAGTCATATGCATATAGTTTAGCAGCCGAGAGGTATCGTGATTATATTGAAGATACTTGTGGATTTATTCGTATTGGTACATTTGGAAACGAGGCAACTTCAGTTGCACCTGGAGAACACGCATATCAGCCTGATGCAGATGCAATGAAATTGTATGGCGAAATGGTTGCAAAAAACAAGAGCACAGAAGCGGAAATATTAAAGCCTGATCGCTTGTCTTTTTGTAGTGTTGTATTTCCTGACAAACGTGTAGGTGATAATTTCAATACGGTATTTGATGCATTTTGCAAACTGAACACAGAAGAATCCGAGCCATATGAGCTGATTCAAAATGAATTGATTGGCATACTCGATGAATGTGACAAGGCACGTCTATTAGGTATGAATGGAAATGTTACGGATTTAACGGTATCAATGATAAATTTAGAAGATAAAAAAAAGCAGACAAAGTTCTTAAATTGCGGTGGAGATATCAACATACCTCATGGTGAAATGTTTACTACTCCTGTGCTTACAGGAACTAATGGTGTATTAAATGTGAAGGAAATATTCCTTCGTGAAAAATATTATAAAAACCTCATGCTGACATTTGCAGAGGGTCGTGTAATCGACTATGACTGCGATAATTTTGAAGATTCAAAAGAAAATCGTCGTTATGTTTTTGAAAATCTTTTGAATAGTACTGAAAATGCACCGATGGGGGAACTTTCCATTGGAACAAACACACTTGCGTATCGCACAGCGGTAGAACTTGATCTTTTCTCTCGTTTACCTATTCTT
>JAGLOK010000054.1 GCA_023139005.1 Clostridiales bacterium
ACCCTCTCCCCGCCAAATATGCTCTTTAGGACATAAAAAAGCCTTATTGAATTTTGTACTGACCCAAAAAAGTTGGACATAATATCTTAAGCGACAATAAAGGATTTGAGGGTAAATGAATAATTAATTATTACTCCTCAATTCACATATAAATATATTATGAATATCTATATTGGGTAAATTTATAGAGTAATAACTCTCAACAATATTTATATCTAAAATATCTTTGTATGGATATACGATTTTAGCTTCACTTATGCTATATTCACTAGCATTAATCTTTAATCTACCACCAGAGATGCTTACAACATCACCTTTTGTCATAGATGCCATATTAGATATTTGATGAATTATTATACTTTTTTTATCTTCACTAATATATGATACGTAATCCAAAATATTATTACTATCCGTTTCCAAATAAATGCTTGGGGATAAATAGATTGATCCTATCAATGTAGTGAATATATCTTTATTTAGATTGAACCCGTTATTTTCCATCTTAAATATATCAAATGCAAAATATGCAACCTTTCCTTCTCCATACTCATTTAATATTATTGCAGGGTCATCTGTATGATTTTTTGGTGGAGGCGACCACCAGTTTACCCATTTATCACTAGTAATTTCAGTAGCTGGATTTATGAATTTAGCTAATACCTTTGAATCCTTTGCTATTATAGTCTGCCTAATACTCTCAACGGGAGGAGTTGTTTTATAAAACCCTTTATATACATCACCAACAGATAAGTCTAGATAACTACCCCAATCATTATTTTCATATTTTGTATTCTCGCAAATATGCTCTGCACCAAATAGTTCAGATAGACTGAAATTATCTAATCTTTTACCTTTAATATTGTATAATGATGTAGTATTATTCGCGATAACAATTCCACCATTTCTTGCAAAGTCTTGTATAACTGCTTTAAATTTATTATCTATATAATATATTGATGGAAGAATAATTACCTTATAGTTATTGATACTTTCAGCATTCAAATTATCCTTTGGAACAACGCTCCAAGGTATTTTTAAATAATTGCACAGTTTCATAGCACCTAATAGACCATCCCTATGACTACTGCCTGCTTTAACTCTGCCAATTGCATTGGCTATAACACTACTTGAGCTGACAATTTTTGATGAATAATCATCCTGCACTATAGCTATGTCACTAATTACTTTTCTATTTTGAAGAAAGCCTTCAAACTTCTTGACTTCCTCATATGCAATACCAACCTTTTCTGCCTCTACATGCTCCAATGTGCCATCAGGATGCTGAGATCCACTGTAAATGAATGCACGACATCCATTCGCTGTAATTTGCGCAACCGCCAACTCATAAATACTATCAGCTTTGTAATTATAAACTTCCGAAACATCCCCCGGTCCCAATTGTGGGTACTGCCCTATAGCTGTATCCCTAGCATATGCAGCTGACAAAAAATTACTAGCCCAAGGTTCTGTAAACTGATAGTCCAACATATCTCTTATTTCTTTGTTGTATAGAGCTGCAAAATTAATAGTAACTTTAATATCTTCATCAATACCTTTTACTACCGATATTATTTCCTTTAACATCTCTTTAGCACAATTATCCAAAAACTCAATAATATCATTATGAACCCTAGTAAGTTCCTCCTCACTTTCTGGCAATTCATAACCATATTGTTTATAGAATTTGCCTTTGCAAGTATCGCAATAACATAATGATTTACCGAATATATCTAAAAATAGTGAGTCCGGATTATAATTTTTAACTATCTCATCCAATTGTGTTAGTGCATATTTTCTATATTCCGTTTCATAGCATGGCATTTTCCATTGAGCTTTGTTATATGCACATGTCAATGGGGTACCATCAGCTTGTAGTGTTCTCCACTCAGGATGAGTTATGCATGCATGATTATCGTATTCAAGGCAATAGTATGCATTAAACTCAACATTATTCCTCTTCAGAACAGGTACAATCTGCTTTATCCAATCCTCTTTTAGTCCAGGATGCATTTTGCCCACAGCTGTATCATAATATGTAATCCCCCAATGATCTTTACAATAAACCATGAGGTTGTTTATGTTTGCCTCTTGAAAAAATCTTTCATATTCATCTATGTCCAAATTCTCAAATGTAACTATTGGCGGATCAGGTGAATGATGATCAATTAGATATCCTCGATATGTTTTTTTATATAGATCTGACATTTGTTGCTCCTTTTCTTTAAAGGTTTAATTATATCCTTATTTATTTCTATTACAACGTACTATTACAGCGTATTTTAAGTAACTACGCATTATCACGAGTAGATTTTCTTACTAGGCGAGCAAGCCAATTAAAGTCATAGCAGTAGCTACGTCGAAATTGGATGGCTCACTTAGCTGGAAAAGATGCCGTGAGAGTGAGTGGGTATTTATAATACGTTGTACTAGTATTATTACTTTTAATTCGTAAATCTTCCATCAAACCATCCTCTGCAATTTCATAGGTTTTAGTGCAAATAATTTTATTCCAAGCACTAAGGCACAATTTTATATCTACCCTTAAACTTGGTCAAATTGCTCATTGTATTTATCAACAATATCGCCGACAATACGTATTCTTTCAATATCCCCTGTTGATGAAATTTCATCTGATATTCCAAGAATCAGTTTCGGTGCGAAAAGCTCTATTATTTTTTCAGTGGTTTCCACAAGCTGCTCTATCGGAAATAAGTCATCAAATAATATAGCAGGTATTCCATCCAGCAAAAATAGCTCATCTCCCAGATGCTCTTTTATATATTCAAGCGAAACATCTCCTTGAGGCTTTGGTGTAATTGCCTCGATTCCGTCTAGACCTGTTTCTTTTGCATATGGAAGCAGCGAATATGTATCGCCATCCCAATGAGAATTAGCAAACTTTCCGTATGTGTGAAGTTTATCAGTGCGTTCTTGATAATAAGGCAGTACATATTTTTTGAATATATCCGGAGTCAACGTACCGCAGTGAATATTATCGCCAAAATTTATAATATCTATCGGAGACGCATTAATAACATCAATCATTCGCATATGACTTTCATGTAATGCTGTAAAATATTTACTTACTGTGCTTGGAAAATCATACAATGCAAATATACCATTTTCCATTCCCATTGTGTCAATATACAAATTTTGAACACTTACTCTTGGCATGAAAGCTGTTGGAGCGCCTAGGCTGCAACACTCTTCAAAATACTTATCATACATTTTTTTGTCAAATGTCCAACTAGTATGCTCATGCAACCATATATATTTTTTCATATCATCTTCGTTTTCAATCCACCATTTTTCAGGCATTCTTCCGCTGTTTGAATCATTCCCCATTGTAATTTCGCTCAATGTTCCAATAGGTGTTTCAATTTTATTCATTGTTTTCATTGAATCAATTTTCTCACGAATAATATTGACCGTGTTTGGATACACTGGTTTAAAACAATTGTTGAATACATATAATCTTGCAGAACAACCCAAATTTTTATATAACTCAAGATAGTTCATACCAGTGTAAGGAGTCGGGAGCTGTCCTCCGTTAAAAACTTTGTCGTCTATCCAACAACCAATCCTTGGCTGCCATATTATCTTTCCGTTTGAGCGCCCAAAACAAACATCATTATTTAAATTATACAACTCTAAATTTTGCATTTTATTGTCCTTTGTTTTTTTATTTTAAGTATTTTTTTCACTGAAAACATTCATAATCAACTCATATCCCTTCAAATAAAAATAATTTAACCTTAAATTACTATCAATTGAATTATAATAACTATTTATTATTAATCATCATTTCCAATATTTGCACATCCGTTTCTCTCATGCCTTCTTTAGCTAAACGTGATACATTTTTAATGGTTTTATCAACATCGCTCAGATTAAGCCCTTCACCATTTAAATACACCTGTCCGTTCATTGCCATTTCATGTCCCATAATTGCAGCATCTACTGACGATGCGATTTTTGCTGCACATGACGATTTTGCACCATCACACACTATCCCTGAAATGTTTCGTAATACATTTTTTATTGTCATTTTAATAGTATCTAGAGGTAAACCATATAAATATGATATTCCTGCCCCAGCTCCACATCCTGCGCTAACTGCACCACAGTATGCGGATAGCTTACCAATTCCTGACTTTTGATACAATGCCAATAAATTGCTAAATACTAAAGCTCGTATTAATTTCTCTCTAGATACATCTAAATATTTTGCATATTTTATAACAGGTAAGGACACCGTTATGCCTTGGTTTCCACTACACGCGTTTATTATGACAGGTAGTGTGCATCCTGCCATCCTTGCGTCAGACCCTGCTGCTGAATATGCTTTCGCAATTGTTTTTATATCAGTAGAATTTTTCATTAATACCTTACCAACATTTGCTCCATAGCTATTTTGCATTCCTTCGTTTGCGATTTTTGTATTATAATTAATTTGAGTATCAATTACTTCTTCAATATCAGCTATGGCTACTGCATTTGCAAATTCATAAATACTATCAACATTAAAATCTTCTATCTGTAAACTCACTTTTTCTGTATCATTATAATCACAATTTAATATACTGACATCATTTTTCTTTATTTCTACTATATTTGTGTGCGCATCAACAATCTCTATGCTCGCAGTATCTTTTCCAGATTGAACTATAATTTTAATATACAGGTTTTCTACACCTTTTTTTAATTTTACTCTGCAAATATCTGTTTTAAGCAATTGTCTTGTTTTTTCAACATCTTGAGGTTTTATATCCGATAAAACTTCAAGCTTTTTATTGGAGTTGCCACCAACAGTTCCAAGTATTGCACTTGCTTTTATACCTCTTAGATTTTGGGTTGTAGGAACAACAATTGCTTTAACATTCTTAATGATATTACCTGAACATTCAACCGTTATCTCCTCTGGGAATACTCCCAAAATTTCTCTAGCCTTTGCACTTGCATATGCAATTGCTATAGGTTCGGTGCAGCCTAATGCAGGGATAAGCTCCATTTTTAATAAATTCATGTATTTATTGTATGTTTCTTTCTGTACCATATTAGTATACCTTTTCAACAGTTTGATTATTGTATACATATTAATCTCAACTACTATTATTTTTTCAATTTTAGATTAACGTCTTTTACTCTCATCTACCGCTTCAATCGTTGTTAAATATCCCTTGTTCTAGTTTTATAAAGTTTGATATACTACCCTATCAATGAAACGATGCTTAGACAATACTGGATAAATACAGGTCAACCTCAGTTATAAAATCTTGGTTCATAATTATCTATACAATGATAAGATTATTATACTCCAGGGCTGTTGTTATCGTCTTGACACCTTTAAAAATTAATATTACTTATCAGACTATACTTCTATTGAATTAACAATGTTTTAATCTCGAAGGGTCTGAAAATTGTTTCTACAGTATTGTCAATAATCTCTAGGTTTTCTAATGGTTCTTCAAGCAAGTCTGTCACAAGTACTTCAGCAGGGGTTCGGTTAAATGTGATTTTACACGACGGTACTGCGCTACATTCACATTCATACATCCTTACAATATATCCTTTACCGTTTTCAGAGGGTTTAATTGACTCAATTATTACATTCGACACATCTATGCTAAGAAGAGATTCGTTAATATTTGTCCGTCCGCAAATAACTGTGGGTTTGATATTCAGTTCGTAAGATGGCCGTACCACTTTCTCGGCGTCAAAGCTTCCTTTGTGCGGTAATAATGAATATGTCAGATAATGAATGCCTTCATCTCCTCTTGGGTCAGGGCGACAGCCACCTTTGTGCAGTGTTAAGCGTATATCTGAATCTTTACATGAAATTCCATACTTACAATCATTTAATATTGCAATGCCATAACGATTCTCTGATAAATCACTCCATTTATGATTGCAAACCTCGTACTTTGCAGCATCCCATGATGTATTATCATGAGTGGGACGATCTATATATCCAAACTGCATTTCACTTTTTAAAGAAGATGATAAAATATTAACATTAAAGCCCACTTTTAATAGACAGTGTCTTTCTTTCCAGTCAATCTCTGTTTCAAAATCTATCCGTTGAGTATCACTGTAACAGATCATATGCTGTCTCAGTTTCGAGTTTTGACCTATCTTATATTCGTTTTCAATTCGTATTTGAAGTGGTCCTTCGCTAACAACTTTCCTAGATAATAAATGCATATGAGGTAATAGTTTCATATCAATATCAACATCTATATCCCAATTATCATAAGTATATGGTACATCCTCTGAAAAATAAAAGGTATTTAACGGTGCTCCACCTAGACGCTTGAGTTCCCTACCGGTCGATCTATCAACAAAAGATGCTATACTGCCATCTTCTAAAAATCTTATAATTGCATAAGGTGTCTCAAGCGTATTCTCATTGTACTTAAATAAAGATTTTCTTTCCGATACTGTTTCATATCGTTCATATGATGTTATACCCAAAGGTAATATTTTCACTTTGGCACTCAGCACATCATTGCCCTTAATGTCAATTATACGTTGGGTTAAAACATTCTTGAGATGACCCTCGATATCCAAAGTTACCTGACCCTGCCTTGTCCAACTCAGCGAATTGAAGAGTGTAACAGAATTATCATCCTTTGCAAACGATGATAACAGTTCTTTGACTTGTTTTGTTACTTCATCTATCAAGCGATAATTTTCTCGTATAGCAAGATCATGCACCTCAGGGATAGAGGTTCCGGGTAGGATGTCGTGGAATTGATTCTTTAAGAGTATTGACCACCAACCATTGAGATTTTTATAGTCAACGATATTGTTATTAATCTCTGACAGTACAGCCAAAGCTTCATATTCCCTCAGAATCATCTCCGCCTTACGGTTGCTACGCTTTATATCATGCATCATAGTGAGGGTTCCCCGATGCACTTCAAGATACAACTCACCACACCATACCGGCAAATCCTCCTGCACTTCCTCCAACTCTTGCATGAATTGCGATACCGTTGTATGTAAAGATGGTGGGCAGCCATTAAGATCCTTGATGCGTCTGGACATCTCCAACATCTGGTACTGAGGTCCGCCTCCACCGTCACCATAGCCATAAGATACTAGCTTGGACGGACTGACATGCTTGTCGGGTAGTTCTTTATAATTTTTAATCACAGTTTTCACATCGGGCCATACATTTGTGCGATTCAGATGAACAAGCACTGATGTACCATCCATCCCCTTCCAAACAAAGCTCTCATAAGGAAACTTATTACTTTCATTCCACTCCATTTTAGTGGTGAGGAAATACTTAGCACCAACACCTTTCATAATCTGTGGTATAGCAGAATTATATCCAAAGGTATCCGGCAGCCAGAAAGAATCGGATTTATAACCAAACTCTTTCATAGTAAAGTTTTGTCCCCATAAAAATTGGCGTACCATTGATTCACCTCCGGTGATGTTACAGTCACACTCCACCCACACAGCACCGTTTGGCTCGTAGCGACCTTCAGCAATCCGAGCCTTCATGTTCTCAAAAATACTTGGGTAATAATCACGCATCCATGCACTGTGGAGTGCCGAGGATTGTATGAAAGTATATTCAGGATACCAGTCCATCAGCGATAAGGCATTGCTATATGTTCTTGCACACTTTCTCTTAGTTTCCTCAACAGTCCAAAGCCAAGCTGTATCCATATGAGCATGTCCGATCAATCCCACTTTGCCCGATGATGTACCATTTTTCATAGATAAAGCATTTTTTATGGCTCTATGTGCCAAATGCATTTGGGATCGCCATTGGCTTTCATCAACATCAACAGGAAATTGGCAGACCTCTTTATAAGCATCCATAAGTGCAACTAGAACCTCTCCCCTTCGACAGCTGCTCTCATCCAAAGCAGCTAATAATTGATTCAAAGTACGTAAATCAAATAAAAATTCAGCCACATCTTC
Organism: Clostridiales bacterium; assembly: GCA_023139005.1. GTDB lineage: Bacteria > Bacillota > Clostridia > Christensenellales > UMGS416 > JAGLOK01. The sequence continues at coordinate 7,942 of JAGLOK010000054.1, forward strand.
TCGAATAGCACATACTATTAATGATTGATAAGTTCTTATAAATTTATCTTTAGATACCTCTTTCTTACCATAGTTATGATATGGATTATACCCCAAACAAGGCGTTCCCGAATAGCATTCTATGGCTAAGTCATAGGTTCTACCCGATTCTGCTTTTTGAGTTATTAAGCCAATGGAATGATTACCACCTAATATTTTACCATCTTTGTTGAACAAACCTGAGGGCTCTCCATCCAAGAATATAAGACACTCATATGCTCCTATATCTGAGCATAAAACCAGTTTTCTATCGGTATATTCTTCAGGAATAGAAAATCGGGATTTTAGCCACATACTCTCATAAGGGGCACCCCATTTCTCACCCTTTTTTATTGTTTGCCAGTCAACACCAGTAGGAACTTGCCGTAAGTGTTGCTTTGTATTATAACGCAAAGCTTCCAAGGTTATGACCGGTTCAAACATCAACTTTGAATAAGGCAACTCAAGTGCTGTCATTTTATCAATTAGTTTCTTAATTTGTTTTTCTTCAAATATCATAACATCCCCCATAATTCATATATTGAACCTATTATGCATCAAACTCATACTTAGAATGATTCGATGCTAATCGCTCTACATAAATAATGTATTCTCTAACAATCTCGCTATTAATCAATCATATTTGTGCCTGAAAAGTAAGGTGATCTTGAAATAATCATAGAAATAATTACATTAATATCCTTGTCATATTGACTTGAATACGATTGCTACACATCATATCTACCATATCTATAATATAACTGATAAAATTTATTGGAAATTCTAAAATAAATTGATTATTGGTTATTATTGTTTTGGTTAACTATTATTGGTATCTAATATAGGAATCTTTACTTGCACTTTAACTCCGCCCATTTTACTTCTCGAATAAACTAAATCATAATCATTACCATAATATAATTTGATTCTTTCGTTTATATTTTTTATTCCATAACCCTTATTCTTGTTTAATATTTCCTTCATCAACTCTTCCTTTATTCCTTCACCATTATCTTCAATATTGAATATAATGTGATTATTTTCAATAAATCCTGATATAAGTAATTCTCCCTTGTCACCATTTTTCTTTTCATCAATTCCATGTATAATGGCGTTTTCAACAATAGGTTGTAAAATAAAATTTAACATTTTATAATCGTATACTTCTTTCTGAATGTTCCATTTTGTTTCAAACATATTATCCCTAAGAATGCATTGAATTTTTATATAGGCTCTAATATTCTCTATTTCATTTTTAACAATAATTAATTTATCTCCATAGTTAAGTACTGTTCTATAGAAGGTAGCTAATGATGTAGCTATGTCATATATTTCACTATCATTATTGAATACCGCCTTCCATGTAATTGCCGATAAGCTATTGTACAAGAAATGAGGATTAATCTGTGTCCGAAGTGCAGTAATCTCAGCTTCCTTTTTCTTTATATTGGCATCGTGAACCTCATTAACTAATTTATCAATCTCTTTTACCATCCTATCAAATTGTTGGCTTATACGTCCAATTTCGTCATTATGAGCCAAGCCCATAGTCTTAGAATAATTACCTTTTTTTACTTCATATATATATCCATCTAATCTAACCAATGGTTTTATTAAAGATATGTCAAAAAACTTTATAGCTACAATCATGAAAACAATACTTATAATAATCAAGGAAGCAGTTACAGCTATTATGCTTATTGTTGTAACAGTCGTCTCATTGTTTGCATATAGCAAAAAATTTATCCCTATTTTCTCCATATTATTTTTTATATATAATAATTTTTCAGTGTCGGAGCCGGAAATAATTGAACCTATAAGATCATAATCAGAATCTATTAAGTTTTGTTCATATATATAAGAACCATCATACGTATATAGAATAATCCCATATTCTTCAGGTATTTCACTTAGTATTTCTTCTAAAATAATTTTTTTTTCAAACTCAAATGATAATATAGCTGTCTTACCATTCATCAAAAAAGGTGGGAACATTTTAGTTGAATATACTTTGGCATTTGTAAAATCCCATATATTACTGGTTGTATTCAATGCATTTTTGTACCAATCATTATCCATAACTTTCTTTGAGTTAAAAATAAATGGGTCAAATTCTGGTATATATTGTTCATGGTATACTACAATATCGAATATATTTCTATTAACAAATCCAATAGTAACGAAATAAGGTGATAAGTATTCTCTTAAGTCTTCAGATAAGTTCGTTAGATTAGAATAATCATTAGATAATATATAAACAAATTTTTTGTTATAAATAATTTGATCCATCATATACTCATAATTTTCAATCTTATACTTTATATTATTTGAAAGACTTGAAGCTATATTGTTAATGTTGATTTCAGCTTGTTCCTTTACCATGCTATTAGCTTGAATATATGTTGATATCCCAATAATAAGCAACGGTAATGCTATGAGAGAATAAACAAAAATAAATTTATATCTAATCTTAATATTGTGGAATAAATTTAGCAGTTTCATATCTATTCCTTCTCTCGGTTCCTATATTCGCTGGGTGTACAACCATATTGTGTTTTGAATATTTTACAGAAATACGAGGAATTAACATAGCCTACTCTTTCACTTATTTCTACTATCTTCATATGAGAATGTTTTAGATAATTTAAAGCTTTAGTCAATCTGTAATTATTAAGATATTTTATGAAAGGTTGCCCAGTACTTTTTTTAAAAAGATGACTCAAATATCCTGAACTAATATGCATCTGTTTAGCAATAATATCTAGATTTAAATCTTCTGTGTATCTTAATTCGATTAGCTTTTTAACATCATCTATTATATTAGATGACACATTTTCATTAAAGCAACCAACTATTTTGTATTCATGCTCATATACATATAATATCTTACGTTCCTCTTTCTCATTTTTACATGCTTCAATTACTTCTTGCATAATTTCTTTAAATTCAATAAAGCTTATAGGCTTAACAATATAATTGACCACACCTAATTCTATAGCCGTCTTTGCGTATTCAAATTCTGAATAAGCACTATACAATATGATCTTTATATAAGGATATAATTGTCTTGCATACCGTGAAAGCTCAAGTCCGTCAACAAGTGGCATCTTAAGATCAGTAAACAATATATCAACACAAGTTTTGCTTAAAAAATCTTTCGCCGTACTTCCATTGTTTGCTTCAAAGACCTCAAGATTAAATTTGAATTTATCTATTAAGTACTTTATCCCTTTACGTTCTAATGATTCATCATCAACAATTAAAATCTTCATGAACAACCACATCCTCATATAAATTAAGTATTAGTTAATATATAATAAGTATCCTAAAGACATAGTTGGGAGGATATAATTACCCTCCCATTGTTTATCTTACTATGTTACTCTTATTATTTAATTATTTAAGTCATCATATGCCTGTTGAGCTTCTTCCATAACTTCCTTACCACCTAAATCATACCACTCTTGTACGAAATCATCAAATTCATCAAGAGAACGATTACCAGTTATAAAGTCAATGAAGGCTTTCGTAGACATTTGGTTGAGTCTGTCTTTGTTTTCAGTAAATAGAGGTCTTGCAATCGGTTGAAGTTCATCAAAGTGACCCATATTTTTACCTTCTGCTTCAACTCGCATATCGATATATTCTGGAGAAGTCATCAATGGCATTTGAAGATTATAGTCATTAAAGCAACCGCCAATATTGTATATCTCTTTACTTACGCCATATTCATCCAATTTTGTCTGATCACTGTATGGCTCTATCCATTCATAAGTGCCATCTGCATTCTTTGTGAATGTAATTCCTTCTTCACCCTTGGTAATTGCTTCGATGCCTTCGAATGAAAATGCTCCAAGTTGTATTGATTCTAAGTATTTTCCTAATAAAGCATCATCTACATGGCTACCAAATACCAAAGAATCACCGGCTGGATTTCTTTGCATGACACCTTTGTCTCCGTTTGATCCTGAAGGCGGAACTATTGTTGTCCATTCTGCATCTGTTTCTTTCATGTTTTCAACAAAGTAACCACTGTAAAAAGCTTGTGCCGGAAAGAATGACCACCAATAAGAAATAAGTGAACCGGTCTTCTCGTTTAATACTTTTTCACGCATATTCTCTCTTTGGTTAATCATGAATTCAGGATCAATGTATCCTTCGGTGTACCAACGGTTAAGGACAGTCAAAGCTTCTTTAGCGCCAGGCTCTACTTCGCCTCTTACGATCTGACCTGCATCATTAGCAATAAATGTATTCGGAGTTACTCCAAATGCTCCAAAGACAAATGTGAAGCTTTCCAATATATCATCATTGGTTGTGTTAATATAACCGGTCAATCCATAAGTGTCATTTTCACCATTTCCGTCAGGGTCATCCATTGAAAATGCCTTCATTGCTGCTTCATATTCTTCTAAGGTTTCAGGAGTTTTTGTAATACCTACATTTATCAGCCAATCTTGACGAATACCAAGACCTCTAGAATATGGTCCAAGACTCCAAAGTTGAAGCATTCCATATACTTTTCCTTCATCGCGACGCACATAAGTCCACGGGTCATCCATGGTGCTCAAAGAATTGCTTAAGTACTCAACGTATCCGGGGCAATTAGTGCTTACAAGATCCAAAGGAATTTCTCTTATGACGCCCTGTTCAATATAAATATCATAATCTGCTATAGATACATTATGCCAGACATCCGGAGACTCACCGGCTGATATAAGCATATTTACCTGAGCTTTCCAATCTTCAGCTTGTTCTATCCACTCAAAATCACAATCAGGCATTAGATTCTCAAAGTAACTTTCGACGTAACCGTTTTCTTGAAGTGCATCAGTGTTTTCACCGAAATACGTTAATTTATACTTCTCTACCGGTGCTTCTTTAGTTGCTTCTGCGGCCTTTTCTGTCGTTTTTGATTCCGTTGTCTTTGTTTCAGTTTCTTCAGTTTTGCATGCTACAAACATTGTCAATACCAAGCAAATAACTAAAACCATCGTTAATAGTTTCTTCATTTCTTTTCCTCCTACTTTTTATTAATTGTCCAATTCATTATCATATAGTAGCGAATTTTATCCCTTTACCGCACCTATCATAATGCCTTTGACAAAATATTTCTGAACAAATGGATAGACTATCAGCATAGGAATAACCGACAGCATGATAATGGTAGCCTGTAGTTGTCTTGCTGTAAATGATCTTTTTTCATCAACCGATCTCATCATCGCTTCCATTCCATCCAAATTGTTTTGAATTACAATTTTTCTTAAAACTATTTGTAAAACCTGTTTATCCGGTTTCGTCATATAAATCATGCTGTCAAACCATGCATTCCAATTAAATACTAGCTGGAAGAGCATTAGAGTTGCAATTATTGGTATTGACAATGGTAATATAATACGTATAAATACGGTCGCAACTTTTGCACCGTCTATGGATGCGGATTCTTCCAAAGCTTCCGGTATTCCCATAAAGAAATTTCTTGCAAGCAATACATAGAATGCCATAAGCGCATTAGGAAGAACCAAAGCCCATATTTTATTAATAAATTTCAAGCGAGTTATGAGCAAGTAATTTGGGATTAAACCTCCATTGAAAAGCATCGTTATTAAAATCATTGAAGTAAAAAACTTTCTGAATGGCAGGCCCTTTTTTGATAATGGATAAGCAGTTAATATTGTCACCAAAACACTTATAGGTACAGCTAACAAACATCTAAAAATAGTATTGCGATATCCAATCCAGAGCATTTTATACCCCACGCTTAACTTATAGCTGCTGAGAGTAAACTCCTTTGGCCATAACAAAAATATGTTTCTAACTACTTGCTCTTTTGAGCTTAATGACAAACACAGCTGTGACCAAATAGGTAACAATGTTATAATCACAACAGTTGCCAATATAATAATCAATATAAAATCAAATACTTTTTCCCTGGGTGTTTTCAAATACAACCATGATTTATTTTTTTTATAGCTTGTTTGTTTAATTATATTTTCGGTTACCATAGCACACTATCCTTATCAATAAACTTTGCAATGCGGTTGGTTGATAATACCATTATCAATGCGATAACTGATTTAAATAGTCCAACTGCTGTCGAATAACTATACTGCATCTTTTCTAAACCTTGTCTATAGACATATGTATCTAATATATCGGCAACGTCCATTACAGCAGGATTATACATATTTAGAATTTGATCGAATCCAGCGTTCAGTATGCTTCCTGTGCTCAGAATCAATAAGATTACTATTGTAGGCATAATGCAGGGTAAAGAAACTGATATTGCTCTTCTGAACCGTCCCGCTCCATCAA
>JAGLOK010000055.1 GCA_023139005.1 Clostridiales bacterium
CCTGCTTATAATCTTTGTTATCGTGATGGGCTATTTCGCTATGGAAGAAGCATTTACCGAATCGTTTACTCTTAACTCTATCTTTGACCAATCTTTTCAATGGATAATAACACCAATATTCGTATTGATACCCACAATGATTGCCTATACACTCCTGTGGTATGCATTGTTTTTAAGAAGCTTTGAGAAAATATTTAGTAAAAATATTGTTGGGAAAATACTTGCCATTGTGCTTACTTCTTTTGTTTACTCAATCTATCACTTTGGTAGCATTGATGAAATATTTACATTGCAAGGCATACTCGATGAAGTCCTCATAACATTTATGATTAGCATAATCTTTTCACTTTATGTTATGCTCACAAATAATTTACATGTAGCTTTTATAGCAAATCTTATTTTAAATTGGTTTGTTTTTACACCAGTTGAAACCTTTCATATTGTTCCAATCCAGCTTCTGTGGAATTATGTTATTGTGTGTGTCTGTGTTGTGGTTTATTTTATATTATTTAAAAGGCCAAAAACTTCAGAACAAAATGTACCTGCACAAATTAAAAAAGAGTTCAAGTATAGTCGTGAAAAAAATTAAAAATCATTTAAACAATCGACTGCGAAAGGTTATTTATACTTTATCTTTATACTATAACATTGTAGCAAAACATATATGGAGAGCTGGCCGATTTTGCTTGACCTAAAACATTAATAATGCTAAAATTAAGATAATTGAATACGGCAGAGAAAATGAGAGCCACTAATAAACCTTGTAGAAGGATTATTATAGTGGCTTTTTTGTATGATAAAGGAGAAATAAAATGTTTGATGTTGCAATAATCGGTGCAGGCGTTACGGGAAGTGCTGTAGCACGGGAACTATCGAAGTATGATGTAAAAGTGTGCATATTAGAAAGCGAAAATGATGTTGCTACAGGTGCTTCGAGGGCTAACAGTGCAATCGTTCATGCAGGATATGACTGTGTGCCTGATACGATGATGGCAAAGCTTAACGTTTTGGGTGCTAAGAAGATGAAGCAACTATGTTTTGAACTTGATGTTCCTTACAAAAATATAGGCTCTTTGGTACTTGCATTTAATGAGGACGAAAAGAAAGTATTAGAAGAATTATTGATTAGAGCTGAAAGAAACAATGTGCCGGATGTGAGGATATTGAATCAAAGAGATTCACATATTGTGGAACCGAATATCAATAAAGATATCATTGCATCGCTTTATGCGAAAAATGCATCCATTACTTCTCCATACGAACTGAACATTGCTTTGGCTGAGAACGCTGTAATCAATGGTGTAGAAATTATATTGGACTTCAAAGTCGATAAGATAACTAAAACAGACGAAAGCTTCAAACTATGTGCTAAAGATAGATGTATAGATGCAAAATATGTTGTAAATGCAGCTGGACTGTATGCAGATGAAATAAGCAAACTATGTAACGCCGGAGATTTTACTATTGTCCCAAGAAAAGGCGAATATATGATGATGGATAGACAAGAAAGCAAAAAGCTTCATACTGTCCTATTTCAAGCACCATCAAAGATGGGAAAGGGAGTACTTGTCGCACCCACTGTAGAAGAAACTATATTTGCAGGACCCACAGCACTTGACATGGCAGATAAAGAGGATACATCAACAACACTTGAGGGACTGGAGTATCTGAAGAAGATGTCAGTAAAATCTGTACCATCACTAAACCTTGGCAACGTCATTACACAATTTGCAGGGATACGTGCTGTGCTGAAAGAAAAGCATGATTTCCTTATAGAGGAATCAAAACAGGTTAAGGGATTTGTTCAGGCAGCTGGAATCTGTTCTCCGGGACTCTCTGCGTCACCTGCTATGGGTCAAGAGGTTGTTGGGATACTAAAAGATGCTGGACTCGAATTGAAAATAAACGATAACTTCAACCCTATCCGAAGAAAATATAAAAGCTTCAGGGAGATGACTGACTCTGAACGCAGCAAGGCGATTATTGAAAACCCGTTGAATGGGAAGATTATCTGTAGATGCGAAACGGTAACAGAAGCAGAAGTGGTTGCAGCAATTCATGCGCCGGTACCTGCTGTTACAATTGATGCAATCAAAAGAAGAACGCGCGCAGGTATGGGAAGATGCCAAGGTGGATTCTGCATGCCACGTGTAATGGAAATCATATCAAGAGAGACGGGAATGAATATGGGTGAAATACTTAAAGCGTCCTATGGCTCTAATATTATTCTACCAAACAGGAAGGGAGTAGAATAATGAAATATGATGTAGTTGTTATCGGTGGTGGTCCTGCAGGACTTGCAGCTGCACTTGCAGCAAGGGAAAAAGGAGCAAAGAAAGTTGTGATTCTAGAACGGGATAGGCACCTTGGTGGAATACTTCAACAATGTATACATAACGGCTTTGGTTTGCATTACTTTGGCGAGGAACTAACAGGACCTGAATATGCACAATTATTTATCAATCAGCTTAAAGACAGTGACATAGAGGTAAAACTAGAGACTATGGTGCTATCTGTTACAAAGCATAAGGAAGTCGTTGCTGTGAATGTTGTAGATGGATACTTTGTAATACAAGCCAATGCTATTGTCCTTGCTATGGGGTGTAGAGAACGAACAAGGGGAGCTTTAAACATCGCAGGGACACGTCCAGCGGGTGTAATGCCCGCAGGAAGCGCGCAGTATATCGTTAATATGATGGGGCATGTACCGGGTAGAGAAGTAGTAATCTTGGGCTCTGGTGACATTGGGCTCATTATGGCGAGGCGTATGGCTTGGGAAGGTGCACATGTGAAGATGGTTGTGGAACTCATGTCTTATTCCGGTGGACTTGCAAGAAATGTCGCGCAGTGCTTGGATGATAATGATATTCCACTTGTATTTAACCATACTGTTGTTGAAATACATGGTCACGATAGACTTGAGGGAATCACCATTGCAAAAGTTGATGAAAATAGAAAACCGATAGAAAAAACATTTGAGTATGTTGCGTGTGATACATTATTGCTGTCGGTAGGGCTTATACCGGAAAATGAAATATCGATAGAAGCAGAAGTTATGCTTGATCCGATTACAAAAGGTGCAATCGTGGATGAGACAAGGCAAACAAACATATCCGGTATATTTGCATGTGGTAATGTACTTCATGTTCATGATTTAGTTGATAATGTATCGGTTGAATCAGAAATTGCAGGAGAATATGCCGCTATATTTAATAAAGATGAGGAGCAATCAAAGCATATAAAGATCATTCCCAGTGAAGGTGTGAGATACTGTGTACCGCAAATGATCAGACAAGACAATAAAAAGGATGTAGATATATACTTTAGGGTAGAAGATATTATTAAACCTGCCTTTATCAATATTGATGCAGATAGTATGAGTATCAAGAAAAAGAAAAAGCGAATTGTAACACCGGGTGAGATGGAAAAGATGACAGTAAAGGCAGATGAAATATCAAAAGCGAGTGATAGGATAACGATATCAATAAAGGGGAAACAATGAACATAATTTGCACAAGCTGCCCTGTTGGATGTAGGATGACAATCATAGAAAATAATGATGGAAGCATTGAAGTTGATGGAAATGTTTGCAAACGTGGAGAAAAATACGCAATTGATGAATTTAGCGATCCAAAGCGTATGGTCACATCATCGATATTTGTCGATGGTGGAAACCATGTACTGGTGTCTGTGAAGACTGATAATCCTATACAAAAAGGCTTGGTGAACAAAGCATTTGCCCAAATAAAAAAGATGCGTGTTAAAGCTCCTATAAATATTGGTGATATTATTATTGATCATATTTTGGGAACGGATGTAAATGTTGTTGCAACGAGGAAAATAAGTGCCTTATAAACAGACATCAACAGGGTGAAAAACTACATTAAATTAACGTTGCTTTTTGCTGAAAAAAGTGCTAAAAAAACGATAACAATATAGACAAACTATTAACAATGTGTAATAATTTTTTGAGTGCATATACTATGCTTGAAAACAGGTATTGATTATGATATAGTTTATAAAGCCTATAATCAAAATTTGGGTTATATATACATAATAAAGGCTTTCTTAAGGAGAAGTAATGAAATCAATCGTAGAGAATACGGAAGAAAACAAAGTAAAGATAACAATAACAGTTGACGCTGAAGCTTTTGAAAAAGCAAACCATAGTGCTTACTTGAAAAAGAGAAGTGAAATCGACATGCCTGGCTTCAGAAAAGGTAAGGCACCAAAGGAAATGATCATCAAGAAATTTGGTGAAGGCGTGTTTTATGATGAAGCATTTGATATTGTGTTTCCTGAAAGCTACGGACAGACTATAAAAGAAAATGATATACATCCAGTTGAGCGTCCAACAATCGACATATTAGAGATTGGAAAAGAGGGCGTCAAGTATACATGTGAAATGTTTGTGATTCCGGAAATTAAGCTTGGTAAATATAAGGGACTAAAAGTCGAAGTTCCTGCAAATAAAGTAACTGCTGATATGGTAGATGCGCAAATTAACGGTGAGCTTGAAAAAATCGCACGTTGGGTTGATGTTGAACGTGAAGTGCAAACAGGCGACAGAACAACCATTGACTACAAAGGATCTGTAGATGATGTAGCATTTGAAGGTGGCGAAGCGCAGGGACATGCACTTGAAATCGGATCCGGATCATTTATACCCGGATTTGAAGAGCAAGTCATCGGTATGAAAGTTGGAGATCAAAAAGATATTACAGTGACATTCCCAGAAGAGTATCACAGTGAAGACCTAAAAGGCAAAGATGCAAAGTTCGAAGTGAAGGTCAATGAGATCAAAATCAAAGAACTCCCAGAGTTGGATGATGAATTTGCAAAAGACGTCAGCGAATTTGACACACTTGAAGAATATAGAAAAGATATTGACACAAAGCTCAAAGAACAAGCACAGGCACGTACAGACAACGACACTGAGAATTTGTTGATTGAAAAAATGGCAGAAGGCAGTGAAGCGAATATTCCACAACCTATGATTGATAGAGAAGTTGACTATATGGTTGAAGACATGGGTCGCAGAATGAGCTATCAAGGCATCAACATGGAAGACTACCTCAAGATGACAAACACAGACATTAATGCATTGCGTGAGCAATTCAAGGGTGATGCTGCAAAGCGAGTAAAGATCCAATTGATGTTTGATGAAATAAAGAAGATTGAAAAGTTTGAAGTCAGTGATGAAGAAATTGATACTGAACTTGAAGCAATAGTCAAAGCACAAGGTGGCGCACAAAAACTTGAAGAGATCAAGAAGACCTTGACTCCAGAGAATGTTGAATATGTAAAAGACTCAGTGAAGACAAAGAAGATAATGTCATTGGTTAAAGAGAACGCTGAAATTAAAGTAGTGGCTGTTAAGAAAAAAGCACCTGCCAAGAAGAAAGCACTAGCGAAAAAGAAAACACCTGCAAAAAAAGCAGAAACTAAAACCGACAAGAAAGACTAAATAAGGAGGCAATATTATGAATTTAGTACCAATTGTTGTAGAACAAACCAATCGTGGTGAGAGATCCTATGATATCTTTTCAAGATTACTCAACGATCGCATCGTATTCTTATCAGGAACTGTTGAAGATCAAATCGCATCGATAATCGTAGCACAGCTATTGTATCTTGAAGCACAAGACCCAGATAAGGATATATATCTATATATTAATTCCCCAGGTGGCTCTGTTACCTCGGGAATGGCAATATATGATACAATGCAATATATAAAGTGTGATGTAGTAACCATATGTATCGGAATGGCAGCATCAATGGGCGCTTTTTTGCTTGCAAGTGGCACAAAAGGCAAGAGAAAAGCACTACCAAACTGTGATGTAATGATCCATCAACCATCCGGTGGTGCACAAGGACAAGCTACCGATATTCAGATACATGCAGAGCATATTATTAAGACAAAGAAGAAAATGAACGATATTCTTAGTGAGATGACAGGACAACCTATCAAAAAGGTGGAAAAAGACGCAGAACGCGATTTCTTTATGACGGCTGAGGAAGCAAAAAATTATGGCCTCGTTGATGAAGTTATCAATAAAAGGTAGTAAGGAAAAACAATGCCAGATAAAAATGAAAATACAAGCAAAATAAAATGCTCATTTTGCGGTAAAGAACAAGAGCAAGTTCGACGCATCGTTGCAGGCCCCGGTGTCTGTATTTGCGATGAGTGTATTGAACTATGTCAAGAAATCATAGAAGAGGATTTTACTGAAATAGCTGATGTAGAACCTCAAGATATACCAAAGCCTAGGGAAATCAAGGCTATCCTAGACGACTTTGTCATCGGACAAGAAATGGCAAAAAAATCAATGTCTGTTGCAGTATACAATCACTACAAAAGAGTGTATTGCAGTACGCAAAATGAGGACATTGAATTGCAAAAAAGCAATATCGTAATGCTTGGACCTACAGGATGCGGAAAGACACTACTTGCACAAACCTTAGCTAAAGTGCTGAATGTTCCATTTGCTATTGCAGATGCGACATCACTCACAGAGGCAGGATATGTCGGGGAAGATGTTGAAAACATACTGTTAAAGCTTATACAAGCTGCAGACTATGATGTGAACAGAGCACAAAAAGGCATCATCTATATTGATGAAATTGATAAGATTGCAAGAAAGTCTGACAACCCATCAATCACAAGGGATGTATCCGGTGAAGGCGTGCAACAAGCACTACTTAAGATTATCGAAGGCACTGTTGCGAGTGTTCCGCCACAAGGTGGCAGAAAACACCCACATCAAGAATTCATACAGATAGATACAACAAACATACTATTCATATGCTCAGGAGCATTTGGCGGCGTAGAAAAGATTATTGAAAAACGTATCGATAGAAAATCAATGGGATTTGGCGCTGAGATAAAATCTGCAAAAGATAAAGACATTGGTGAAATACTCACACATATACTTCCAGAAGATCTCTTAAAATTCGGACTGATTCCAGAGTTTGTAGGACGTATGCCAGTGATTGTTACATTGCATGGCTTGGATGAAGATGCCTTAATCAAAATACTTACAGAACCAAAGAATGCGCTTTCAAAGCAGTATGAAGCACTATTCAATATGGATGGTGTGGAGCTTGAATTCAACAAAGATGCGTTAAACTTGGTTGCAAAAATGGCGATTGATAGAAAAACCGGTGCAAGAGGGTTGCGTGCGATACTAGAGGAAGTCATGCTGGAGATTATGTATGACTTACCATCCAGAAGCGATGTTGTGAAATGTTCAATTGAAGAAAAGACGATTTCACAAAAAGCACCACCAAAATTAATCAAGAGACCCGCACCCGGGAAAATGCCAAAGAAAAAAATAAGTACAGGCAGTATGGAAGAAGAATCATCAGTATCCTAAGATGAAGATGAACGCTCTGTAGAAATACAGGGCGTTTTTTAGTTTTATTATGTTTTTAAAGACAATTTAGTTTTGATATATGAACACATTGGGTTATAATACCATCAAGGAGAGTGAATAATATGACAGTAGTTACAATGCCGTTACTTGCATTGCGAGGACTTACGGTTTTTCCAAATATGACAATAAATTTTGACATCGGACGCGATGTTTCCCTTGGCGCACTTGAAGTTGCTATGGAGAATGACCAAAAGCTGTTTTTAGTCTCTCAGATAGATCCAAACATCGAAGAGCCAAAGATAGATGATCTATATACCATCGGAACTATAGTGCACGTAAAACAGATGCTTAAGCTCCCAGGAGACACAGTAAGAGTGCTTGTTGAAGGAGAAAAACGTGCAGAAATACTAAAGACCAATCAGCTTGAACCATATATTGAAGTAGATGTTGAAGCGATTGATAGTAGTATTGACAATGATGCTGAAATATCTGCAGAAACAGAAGCTTTGGTTCGTAGCCTTGTGAAACGCTTTGAAGAATACGGCAAACTATCAAGCCGGATATCACCGGAAGTATTGTTGTCTGTTTCTGTATTGAAAGATCTTGACAAAGCATCTGACATCGTTGCTTCAAATGCATTGTTCAAACAAGATGATAAGCAAGAAATACTAGAGCTTTTTGATGTATTGAAAAGAACTGAACGATTGATAGTTATGCTTGATCGTGAAATAGAAATGCAGAAAATTGAAAAGAAAATCAATACTCGTGTAAAAAAGCAAATTGATAAGATGCAAAAAGAGCACTACTTACACGAACAAGTGCGGGCAATACAAACTGAGTTAGGTGAAGATGATGAAAATGAAGTGGATGAGTTCAACAGAAAAATTGAGGAACTGCCACTTGATGAGGATGTAAGAAAAAAAGTTAAAAAAGAAATCAGCAGACTTGCAAGACTACCACAAGGATCTCCAGAAACCGCTGTGGTCAGAACATGGCTTGAATGGATCGTTGACCTTCCTTGGACATCTGAAACGGAAGACAACCTTGACTTAAATAATGCAAGAACAATCTTAGATGAAGATCACTATGGACTACAAAAAGTAAAAGAAAGAATCATTGAATACTTAGCTGTATGTTCTATGACAAAGAACATGAAAGGACCAATCCTTTGCTTTGTAGGACCTCCTGGAGTGGGCAAAACATCCATCGCGCGCTCAATTGCACGTGCTATTGGAAGAAAATTTGCAAGGATGTCATTAGGTGGGGTGCGTGATGAAGCAGAAATTAGAGGACACAGGCGTACATATGTTGGGGCGATTCCCGGTCGTGTGATATCCAATATCAAGCAAGTGGGATCCAACAACCCTGTATTTTTGTTTGATGAGATTGACAAGATGAGCAATGATTTTAGGGGTGACCCTGCATCTGCGATGCTTGAAGTATTGGACTCTGAACAAAACTATACATTTACAGACCACTATCTTGAGATACCATTTGACGTATCCAAGGTTATGTTTTTGGCGACTGCAAACTCTCTATCGACCATACCACCTGCATTACTTGATCGTATGGAAGTCATATATCTATCGGGATATACACAAGAAGAGAAGTTGCACATTGCAAAGAAATATCTACTTCCAAAGCAGCTTAAGGAACACGGGTTAGATGGGAAATCTGTAATGGTGTCAGACAATACAATCACAAGTATCATCACAGACTATACGCGTGAAGCGGGTGTGCGTAACTTGGAGCGAGAAATTGCAAACCTTTGCAGAAAGTGTGCAAAGGAGATCATCGATACACAAAAGAAATCAATTCGTGTAACAAAGAATAAGTTAGAAAAGCTTTTAGGTGTTGCAAGGTTTATGACTACCAATAATGAATTAGGTGACAAGATCGGTGAAGTTACCGGCCTTGCGTGGACTGCTGTTGGTGGTGTTACATTAAACATTGAAGTGAACATCATGAAGGGTACGGGGAAACTCGAGCTTACAGGACAGCTTGGAGACGTAATGAAGGAATCTGCTATCGCAGCGCTAAGCTACATTCGCTCCAATGCAAAGAAATTCGGTATTGATGAAGACTTCTACAAGGGGAAGGATGTTCACATCCATATCCCTGAAGGTGCGATTCCCAAAGATGGCCCATCTGCAGGAATTAGTATGGCAACTGCTATGATATCTGCACTCAGCAAGAAGAGGGTATCCGGTAAGGTTGCGATGACAGGAGAGATCACATTACGAGGAAGAGTGCTTCCTATTGGTGGCTTAAAAGAGAAGGTGTTGGCTGCACACAGAGCGGGTATTGAAACGGTAATCATCCCGAAAGATAACACCAAAGATATCTCGGAAATTCCTGACTTTGTGTTGAAGAAAATAGAGATCATACCGTGTGATAGCTTGAAGAAAGTGCTGGACATCGCATTGGTTAAGCCAATTAAGAAAAAGAAGAAACAGGACAATGCAAAAGATAAGCTTGGAGAAGTAAATGCAGATTAAAAAGGCACAGTTTATAAAATCCATTGCAGACTATAGTACGGCGAAGATTGAAAACATTCCGCAGATTGCCATTATCGGGCGATCGAATGTCGGAAAGTCTTCTTTGATTAATTATTTGTGCAACAGCAAAAAACTTGCAAAGGTATCCTCATCACCGGGAAAGACGCGTTTGATTAATTTGTTTAAGATTAATGAACAGTTTTATCTTGTGGATTTACCAGGGTATGGGTATGCAAAGGTATCAAAGACTGAGCAAGAACGATGGTCTCAGATGCTGGAATACTATATGAATAATTCTGATAATTTGCAGCACATCTTTTTGCTGATGGATATTCGTCGAGAGCCCAGTGACTTGGACCACCAGATGTCTCTGTGGATACAAAGCTGTGCGATACCATGTACTATCATTGCGACTAAGTGTGACAAAATCGCAAAGTCCAAAAGAAAGCAAGTGGCAAGCCTGCTCTCTGATAAATTGGCAATGACATTCCGCACGCACACCATATTATTTTCAACGTTAGCAAAAATGGGCAAACAGGAGCTTCTTGCAAGGTTTGATGATATTCTGTAGGAGCCTTTATGTTTTTTGATCCTTTGTGGTTTTACTTGAAGGGACTTATCGTAACACTCATTGTTGAAGTGGGTTTGTTTGCATTCATCATTTCAAAAAAGCCGCTTCGGATACTCGCAGCTAGCTCATTTAACATTACCTCCCACATCCTTCTACACTTATTTTTTCACTTCATGGTGGTTTGGGGATTCGGGTATAATTTTTATGCTTGGTTGATTGGCGAGATACTAGTGTTGCTATTGGAAGGTTTCTTATATTGGTTCAGCAAACTGATTCCTGACATCAAGAAGGCGTACTTGTGGGCGTTTGTATTTAACATTGCATCAATAATCCTTGGTCAAATCATTAACCTGATTTTTCTTTAACCTTTCCTTTTCTGCGAAACATAACAATCAATATCCCTGCACCGATTATTGCAATACTTAGCACGATCCACACCCAGCAGGGGATGGAGCTTCTTGTTTGGATGTTGGTGATGATGATGGGTGCGCTATTTTCTCGTGATGCTTTCATGGAAGATGTGGTGGGAGTGGGTGTTGTGTTGCTGTCCTTGTTGGGAGAGGGGAATGGTGTTGGTGTGGGAATGGGGATAGAGGTTGGTTTGGGAGTTATTTGGGTTAAGAATACGTAGTTGCCACTCAATATATGTTCAATATAATCAAATTCATATTTGTTATCATCAGATTTATCTAAATATGAAACCCAACCGAAATACATATCATCATAGATGTATCCAACAATAAAACCATGATTAGACAAAGGCATATCTATGTGGGACAACTCTTGTTTATCTCCTCGATTTAGAATAGGGATAAGGAAATCTTGGTTTAGAATTATATTATTATTTGAATATATATCATATACATTACTTTCTATATCGATATATAGATTATAATAATCATTATCTGAGGAATTTACTATAATAAATTCTTCAGAGCTACTACTTTCAGATTTGATAGTTTGTATATCAATATCAAGTTTAGGGAATTTTATTAACTTAGTTGGATAAGTCTCTTGTAGTTCAAGTGCATAATATTTTTCATTTAACTTATATGTTAGTAAGTAGTAGACTTGTATTCTATCTGGTATTTCGTTTTGATATCCGTCACAATATTGCGTTATTATCAAATCACTTTTTTCATTAGGAGAAATGGTTGTTGGATTCTCATTATCAAAGAAAGAATGAGATTGGTCAGTTATTTTTAGATAGGTATCATTGAATACTCTTGTGTTCATGTGTATGTTTTCAATAGTTGAAGTGCCTATATTTACTACAGATAGAGCATTCTGGAAACTAGAATAAAATCTACTGCTATCCTTAAGATAGCCATGATTTATGAAATATAAGCATTCGTTCTGAGAATCTTTTTCTGTTTTCACAATATCCTCATCATCAAACAGATTAATTATTCTAAGTGGTTTTTGTACAATTGTTCTATTTGAGCACATACCGCAAATAAAAGTAGAATCGCCTTCCTTATTAGTTTCCCAAATTTCATATTCAATATTCAAATCTAATAATGTATAATATGAGTCATTATTTTTGAACCATACTACATCTTGGGGTACTTGTATTGATACTGCATAGCTAATTTTCTCGCCAGATTTTAATGAGATATTATAAAATTTTCTTAAGTCATCTATATAATTTACATTGCTTCCACCAAATATGTTTTCAATGAAGAAATTCTCAATATTAACATTAGAGATATTTATTATATTTATAGTAATATCAAATCTACCGTTTATTTCAATATCATAATCATCAATTTGTATATCAACAACAATGTATTGTCCATCATCAGGAATTGGGGTAGCAGAGTCTGCTAAAACATACACAGGAAACAACAGTACAAACAATAACACAAAAACAAATACTTTCTTAATCATAACACCTCTGCTAGAAACTTATTATAAAAGAGTAAATTATATACAGATAATATTATATTATTACATCAAGGATAATGCAATTAATATTAAGCAAAAACATTGGAAAAGTATAATTAATAGTTTCTTCATAACTATTTTTTGAAAAAGTCTTTTAAATTCTGACTAAAATGATATAATATACGTGATTATATGATGGAAACATAATATGGAGGCAGGATGAACGTACTGGATAGTATCTATAAAAGACGTAGTATCAGAAAGTATCAAGATAAAAAAGTGGAACCTGAAAAGCAATTGGAGCTACTTAAGGCTGCAATGGCTGCACCCAGTGCACACAATACGCAACCGTGGCATTTCATTCTAGTCGATGAAAAAGAGCGTATTAGAGAACTCAGGAGCTTTATGCCATATGGTAACTACAATGCGCCATCTGCAATCGTCGTGTGTGGGAACTTAGAACATGAGAATAAGAAAACTGTGCAAGCATTTTGGGTACAGGACTGTACATCTGCATTAACCAATATACTAAATGCTGCAGTTGAACTTGACCTAGCCACAGTATGGTTGGGTGTATATCCAATAAAGAAATTGGTTAACGAAATCATTGAGCGCTTCAGTGTCCCCAGTCATATCATA
>JAGLOK010000056.1 GCA_023139005.1 Clostridiales bacterium
AAAACTTTAGCAATGTCACGTCCAACTGATGGTTTCTCCGCAACAACGAGTATTTTACCCATTTTCCCCTCCGGTTTTTTCAATAGATTTACATAAATAGCATGCTATGCGGGTTATTATAACAGCAACTCGTGAAAAATATCAAGATTTTCTATTATTTTGTTTTTTATATATCATGCGAAATTTGACATCAATTAATATGATATGGCTCTCAATTTGTTAATATGTTTTTCTAGTTCGGTGGCATAACTGCTGGATTATAGTGATATTCTTCTGGGTATGGTTTATAGTAATCACTGAACAAGGGTATTTTTTCTATAATCTTTCCATCTTTATCATAAAACACTTTATATGTCGTGCAGCGTATTCCTGTTCTTCCCTGCAAAATTAGTGGAGATTCAGCTACAGAAACTTCAGAATCAGCTACATTTCTTTTAGGTCCGGGTTGTTCTGTCTTAGTTGTTTTTACATCCATACCAATTCTCATACCATCTGCAAGAGGTACCCCGTATATTTCTGCATACACATCTCGCTTAATAGTATACATAGAAATGTATATTGGACTATTACTAGTGTTTTTAAATCTCAAATCTGCTGTTCCATAATTTACAGTAGCATCCCTACCTCTTGTCAAGTATGACAATTCAAATGAATGATGATACCTCTCAGTGATTTCAAGATCTGCTCTAACCGCAGCATTAAACAACGTTCCAGATACTTGGCATACCCCTCCTGCAATTCCAGGAATGAGTTGGTTTCCTCCGATTATGATATTCGCCTCTTTGTATCCTGCGGCTTGTGTTCGTTTTCCAGTTGTTTCATTCATTGAAAACTCTTCGCCGGGCATAAGTATCGTGCCATTAATCTGTAAGCACGCAAGCCTTACATTATGTTCACGATTAGAGCTTCTGGCCATGTGTGTTTTGAATTGCACCAATAATTGTGTCTTTTCAATCAGATCTTCTATAGTAATCGTTGGCTCAATTTTTTGTTTTGGGATCTCGATTTCTCCAAATGTTTGGTTTTCTATTGCACTCTCAACCAATGTCCAAAGCGTTTCAGGATCTGTTTTTACTCCTTCTACTGGTTCAGAATATACAAACCATTCCGAGCCTTCAAGTTCAGAATCCGGATTAAAAGATACTGCAGCTTCTCCTGGGATTTTCTCTCTGAAAAGTGCAATTGCTTTGACTTTTGACTCAATATTTTGAGGGTTGATATCCATCTGAGTCTCATAGTGTATCGGATTGTCAATAAGTGACATAATGTACTCATATCGAATATTGGTATCTCCCTCTCGTCCTACATTCCAAGCCTCATCAAGTATGCTTTTAGTATTAAATGACACTTCAAGGTCTTCATTGTCAAATTTTATTTTATCATTCTCCCATACAAGAGAAATGTACACTTCCTGAGCCCTTAATTTGCTCGCTTTGTCAAGCAACTTCAATGCTTCTTCTTTTGTTTGTCCTCCCAAAGAGATATCATCAACATATATACCTTCGTAATAATGATCAGCCTTTAGTAAATTATCGACTCTTCTATTTTTTTCTTTTATGGTATAAAACGAAGCTATACTTATAGCAACTACTAGAATTGATAATATGACAATGGAAACTTTTAACCAAATTGGATTTGCTCTTATTATTGTTTTTGCTTTTCCTACATTGTCAACAATACTCCCAGATATAGTCTCATCAATTACCTCTTTTCTATTAATATCAGGGCATTCCTCTGTATCATTATCATCATAAGCAATATGATCTAATATATCATCATCATTGATGTTTTTTTCATCTATGTCACTCAAAGGTATTTACTCCATTATTGTCTTGATATCCAGATTTTAGTATTTTATATAGAACAACCAGATATGAAACTACTATATTTAGTATTATGATAACTGAAATAGATAATGATGTCAAAACATTCTTAATATTTGCTTAACATTTTATTAACTATTTGAAATTGGAGAATTGTATGTTGTATGTAATCAAGCTCGAAGCTAGCAACCGCCTTTTTCCTCACAGGCTAAACGAAAGGATAATGTCATTAGAGAATCCGTCAAATGGATATTTTCAACTTCAATACCTTCTAACGTTACGTCTACTGGTGCAAAATTCCAAATAGCTCCTGCTCCAGCTTGTTGGCTAATATATGCGATTTGCTGCGCAAATTTACCGGGAATTGTAAGGACTACGATATCTATTTTATTATCTTTGATATATTGTACTAATTCTTCGGAATCGTGTATTAAGATATTTCGTATTTTTGTTCCTATCAATTTTTCATCATTATCAAAAATTGCTAGAAGTTTGAAGCCTTCATTTTCGAAGCTACCATATCGGGCAAGGGCGTTTCCAATATTTCCTGCACCAACAATAATCACATTTCGTATAATATCAATGCCAAGTATGTGTACTAGTTTCTGTTTCAATTCTGTCACATTATAGCCATATCCCTGTTGCCCAAAACCACCAAAGAAATTTAGGTCATGACGAATTTGTGAAGCTGT
The DNA here is from genome assembly GCA_023139005.1 of Clostridiales bacterium. GTDB lineage: Bacteria > Bacillota > Clostridia > Christensenellales > UMGS416 > JAGLOK01. The sequence goes on from JAGLOK010000056.1 coordinate 2,516, forward strand.
CATCCTTAAGCTTTCACCCAATTGTTTTGATGAAACTCGAATAATGTCTTTTTTTTCAAGACTATCTAAATGTCTATAGTATCTTGGAAGTCTACGCATTACCGCTTCAGGAATCCTGCTCATATTTATATCCTTTGTTAAACTTTATTCAAACACAAGCTAATTTTACCATATTCTTGTTTTAATACCAACGAGTTTTTCTTCTAAGATATGGATTTTATGATTATAATAAGATATACTCTCTACATGATTATTCTATCCATAATTGATTTAGCACTTTCTTTTGGTGTCAATGACATATTTAGCGACGTTTCCTTTGACTTAAAACGCGGGAAACGAATTGGATTGATCGGCTCAAATGGTAGTGGCAAAACATCATTACTGAAAATCATTTGTGGAGAGCTTGAAAAAACGTCCGGTAACATCAGAAAAAATAGTTCTGTATCAATAAATTACTTATCTCAATTATCAGACTACACTTCCACCTTAAGCGTATGGCAAGATGCAATATCTGTCTATGATGATGTTTTTGAACTTGAAAGCAAATTGAGAGAAATTGAACATCAAATGTCAGATGAGACTGCGGATTTGGATAGGCTGGCGAAACAATATACAAAGCTGACAACAGAATTTGAGGATCTTGGTGGATATAGCGCAGAGCGTATGACTCGAAGCGTGCTTGCAGGACTCGGTATTGATAAATCATTTTATGAAAGAAAAGTCAATACATTATCCGGTGGGCAAAGAGCTAGGGTACAACTGGCCATGGCACTTCTTAGAGATCCTGATGTATTATTGCTTGATGAACCTACAAACCATTTAGATTTGAATGCTACAAAGTGGCTTGAAATTTTTCTTTCAAAAAGCAAAATAACATTAATTGTTGTTTCACATGATAGATATTTCTTAGACAATGTTTGTAGTGATATTATTGAACTTTCCATGGGGAAAATCACGCTATATAAAAATTGCAACTATTCAGAGTACATGATTGAAAAAGAAGCTCGCTGGGAGCAACAACAAAAACTATTTAAGGCAAACCAAGCAGAGATCAAGCGCCATGAAGCAGTGATACGACGGTATAGATCATGGACAACTGAAAAAGCAATGGTAACAGCAAAGTCATGGGAAAAGCGATTAGCAAAGCTTGAGGTAATAGATAAGCCAATAAGTGAAAAACTGATTAAATTTAGGTTTGATATTGATGTTAGAAGCGGTAGCGATGTATTGCGATGCAAAAATCTTTCTAAAAGTTTTGATGACAATACTATTTTCGAGAATGTGAATTTGCATATTCGAAATGGTGATAAGATTGCTCTTATGGGACCCAATGGAGTTGGCAAGACCACGTTATTAAAAATAATAGCAGGAACTCTTAAGCCAAATGAGGGTGAATCATTAATTGGCAGCGGAATACAGATGGGATATTATGATCAGCACCAGCAAAACTTGAAGGACAATAATACAGCACAAGATGAAATATGGGATGCTTATCACGAGCTAACCCCGCAGCAAGTTAGAGATACTCTTGCACTGTTTTTATTTACAGGTGATGATATCGAAAAGGAAATTTCTGTGCTGTCAGGCGGAGAACGTGGAAGACTATCGCTATTGAAATTAATGCTTTCTAATGCGAATTTTCTTCTACTTGATGAGCCCACCAATCACCTTGATATGGATTCAAGACAAGTTCTGGAATCTGCCCTATACGATTTTCCGGGAACAGTATTGTTTGTTAGTCATGATCGATACTTTATTAACTCAATAGCCAACAAAATACTTGATATGACACCTAATGGTATCACATCATATGAGGGTTCATGGGATGATTATCAATATCACTTATCATTAAACTACGAAGATAGTATAACAACTAAAGAAAGTAAGACTGAACGATCAAAAAGATACCGCGAACAACGTTCAACACAAAACGGACTTAAGCAATTAAAGATGCAGCTTGATATTGTTGAAAAAAACATATTTGATTGCGAAATTAAAAAAGCTAAAGCTGAAAAGAGACTTTCAAGTACAGGAGATCTTAATACAATTGATATATCAACATACTCCAGACAATACGATAATTGCGAACGTGAACTTGAATCTCTTATGCATGAATGGGAAGATATATCATCAAAAATCGATAAGATCATTTAAGAAATTTTATCATTTCTAACTAGATATCTTATTTGTTTCCAGTGTTTCCTGATTTTCTTTTGGATATCTCAGTACTATTTTCTTAATGATATAGAAAACAAAGAAAATGAATATTGCTACATTAATACCAGAGAATAATCTGAAAAACCGAGTTTGACCACCAAATAAGTCAAATATGATCATACATTGATTAACGGTAGCAGTAGTTGTATATAATACGATGAGAATAATGGATTCCTTGTCTTTTTGATATATATAGCTTACTGCTAGCAAAGCTATTACGGGTAATATATATCTTTCATGCATTGATACGCCCAGTGTATATATAGCCGCCATACAAAATGCAGATAGCAAAAATACTTGTCTGTGTTTGTAGTTCTTTACAGAAAGATATGCGCAAAATCCACATGATAATCCAATAAATATATATCCCCATATCCTATAATTCAAAAACAAAAATTGATTTGTATCCAGTTTAAAACTTCCACCATGCAGTCCAAATAGATTTAGTGCAGATGCAGTATTGACTGGATGTTCTGAGGATATGTGTTTGAAGAAGTCTATAATCCAAATATCAGTTATAGCATTCTTGAAAGGTAGTGTTGCAAGGGTAAATAGTATTATTGATATAACAACTCCAACTGTTAGAGATTGGAGTGATTTCTTCCGAGTTCCCTTATTGAAAAATGGTATGACGATGAACATGCCAAATATCGGAGCAAAGAATATCATTTGCGCCTTAAAGAGACACCCTAGTGTATAAAATATAATTGATAGCACTATTCTTTCTTTTTTTAGCAAATAGAATGTAAGGACAACAATTAATATGAGAATCATGTCTATCTGTCCCCATATTGATGCATTGATTAAGAACGCAGGATTAAATGCTATTATCATCATAATAAGAAGCGGTGTATAATCTGAAAACTTCTGTTTGCTCCATCTATATGCAAAATATGATGTAGCAAGTGTCGCAATAATTGAAGGTAATTTCATAAATACTGTTGTTATTATGTAGTTATCCGCTACCTTGAATAATCGCAAGATATGTTGCAATAGTGCAAGAAGATATAATCCACCCGCTGGGTACTCCGACATAAAACCTTTTAGACCATCATCTATTAGAATTCTTGACCACATTAAAAATAAATCGAAATCGCGAACATATTTTATTACTCCAAAATATCCAAAAACTGTGATGACATATCCTACGAGTCCAAATAACAAAATGAGTTTTACAAAAATCTTTTCTTTTTTTATGAGTATATTTTTTATCTTCGGAAGGAAGTTCTTGAATATCATCATAGCAGCTAAGAGCAACGTTATAACAGAACACGCAACAATAGCAATATAGCATCTTATAACTTCAAATGGCATAGGATCCCCTGAAAATAGTATTATTTTTATTATGAAAAAAGCAATTAAATAGCATCAATTTCCCTAGTATCTATATTCTCTTTCAAATCATCAAAAATATCTTTATCTATTAGTACATTGTTTGAACACGAAGCCGCTGCGCTACCTGCTGCTACTGCATATTTAAGCACATCTTCACCCATCAATCCCTGATCCACCGCTATCATCGTTGCAGATAACATACTATCGCCTGCCCCTACTGTATTTATTACTTTTACTTTTGGAACCGCTGCATGGTAGCTTCCTTTATCACAACAAAGTATAGCACCCTCTGCTCCCATTGATATGATGACATATGCAATGCCTTTTTTATGTAGTTTCATTCCTTCTTCTGCGATTTCTTCTAAACTATTGAATTTTTTCCCGCAATATATTTCCATCTCATATTTGTTTGGTTTAATAATATATGGTTTTTGCTGCAACGCTTTTTTAAATACGTCTCCCTCAGCATCAAGAACAAGTTTGCACTCAGGTGCTGTCATCTTTATTTTCGCCATAATCTCGCCATATAAAGAGCTGTCGCAACCTTTGGGCATGGAGCCTGTGAGTACAAAGAAATCACTTTGCTTTGCGCGACTTACGCACAGTTTTATGATGCCTTCTATTTGCTCACTCGTAACTTGTGGTCCTTTCTCATTGATCTCTGTAACCACATTATCCTGTGTATTGTTAAGCTTTGTATTAACACGTATGCTGTCGAATGCATCAATTATATCACATGGTATCCCAAAGCTTTCCATGCGTTTTTTTACAGGATCTTCTCCCTTTGCACCAAATGAAACTAATGAAGATTTTACGCCAAGTTTGAAAAGTGCAAGTGCAACTTGTGCGCCTTTTCCTGCTGGAACATTGACTACTTCAGAGATACGATTCATCTCTCCGTAGAAGAAACCATCAATATAAACTGTTCTGTCAATACATGGATTAAGTAATAATGCAGTAATCATTTTGTACCTCTTTCGTGGATAACTATGTGGATAACTATATATTCCTGTGCATAATTGCACGGTTCCAAGTTATCTTCTGTGAAATATTTGAATAAAACCCCCGACTGACCTGGTCTTTGACCCCACACTCGCCATCTGGAAATATTGCTCTATGGTTTTTGCCATTCACGCCAATTCTCTCGTGGTAGAATAATTCTCCACGGATGGACTTACTTCTAAACCGCGCCATGATCATTGCGATAAATCGCAACTTACGTGGGTCGTTTTGTCCGCGACTAACATCGACTTTCAACCACAGCTCGGGGGTTATTATATTATAACGCAACTTATAAAGTTCTGCTAGCTAAATTCAGTATTATCTCCACATGCAGCTGCAACATATACTTTGTTCGCACCATTATCTAACAGTATTTTTGAGCATACATGAAGCGTTGCACCAGTTGTGGAAACATCATCCACTACTAAAACATTCATATCTGCATAATCAAAATTGCCTGTCATAAAATTCTTGGAAGAGTGTTCCATTCTATCAATGTTTTTTAACAATGACATGGATCTTGTATAACGTTTGCGTTTCAATGTTTTTCTGCTATACGGAATATTCATCAATATTGATAGCTCTCTTGAAATCAGCGAAGGTGGATTATATCCGTTTCCCAAAAGCTTTAGGTTATGCATCGGTACAGCACAAATAACATCAATATCCCAACTGCAGTTCTTTATCTTCTTGTATATTTCTTCTGCGAAAAAATAAGAAAAGTTTCTTTTTGAATTATATTTGAATTCCTTCATGAATTCTCTCGGAATATCCTGATAATAAAGTGCAATAAGTCCTTGCTCATATGGTCTGTTGTTTTTTCTACAATTGTAGCATAATCCTGTTTCTTTTATTTCTCTTCCACATTTATTACATGTTATATTATCATGCCTTAAAAACATCTCACTACATTCATCGCAAACTCGTTGTCCTTGCTTAGCACATACTGAACACTCAATTTCTTCATAAAATAGAAGTTGCTTTATTACCCTCCCAATGACCTGTAGCACTTTTCTCGGTTTCATATTATTCATCGAGATTTTTCTAACTCATTTTGAAGTCCTGTATATCTTTTTATTGCCGACATACTTTGAGCCATTCTATTTACTACTTTTTTGTCCCCCACAATAAGTACCATTTTTTTCGCCCTAGTCACAGCAGTATATAGAATATTTCGCGACATGAACACAGGAGGCACTGATAGAAGAGGAATAATGACAACGTCAAATTCACAGCCTTGCGCTTTGTGAATGGTTACAGCATAGGCTAGCATCAATTCATTATATTTTTCTTTTGTATACTCACAAATCTTACCATCATCAAATTTTACAGTCATTAAAGATCCATCATTATTTATGTCTGTTATGAACCCAATATCTCCATTGAATACGCCTTCTCCAGCTTGATCTGCAGATTTATACGAACTTTTCCTCCACTCCATAGTGTAATTATTTTTAATCTGCATCACTTTATCACCAACACGAAATATAATGCCATTTAGGTTGTATTCATTCTTGTCAATATCCGGTGGGTTAAACTGTTCTTGCAATCTATTATTTAAATTATGTACTCCTAGATCTCTCTTTTTCGTAGGAGCTAATATCTGAATATTGTGTAAAGAACATTTAAGATATTTTGGTATTCTCGTTCCTGCCATCTGTATAATTGTTTCTATTGCTTCTTCTGAGTTGGTTTTTGATATGAAAAAGAAATCAGACTTATTGTCATCCAGTATTGGGAATTTCCCTTTATTAATTCTATGTGCATTCATAACAATTTGACTTTGTTGGGCTTGCCTGAATATCACCTCAAGCCTTGCAGTTTCGATAGTTCTTGAATGGATGATGTCATACAATACATTTCCAGGACCAACTGATGGAAGCTGATCTGCATCACCTACCATGATAATTCGTGTTTTTCCTGTGATTGCACGAAGCAAATGCTGCATAAGAAATATATCCACCATAGACATTTCATCAATAATGACAACGCCACATTTCAATGGGTTTTCTTCATTGCGACCAAACAACAATATATCACTGTCACCGTTATATCCATATTCAAGTAGTCTATGGATTGTTCTTGCATCATGTCCTGTAGCTTCACTCATTCTTTTTGCTGCTCTGCCTGTTGGTGCTGCGAGTTCAACTTTTATTCCTGCATGCTCAAATGCTCTGATTAAACAATTTATAGTTGTTGTTTTCCCTGTTCCCGGTCCTCCTGTTATCACCATTGCACCCTGCATAAGCGCCTGTGAAACTGCAAGTTTCTGCTCATGCGAAAGGGTAATGCCACTGAAATCCGCAGCTCTTATTACTGCACTATCAATGTCATAATCATCAAAAACTCGATCTGCTTTCAATATGTCAGAGAGTCTTTTTGCGATTTCTTTTTCTGCTTTATAGTATGATGGAAGAAACACATACCTTACATTATCAATTTTCTCTATAACAATATCACGTAACATTGTCATTTTGGTAGCAGTTTCTATGATCAAGTCTTGAGATTCATCAAGAAGCGCAACGCTTCTTTCATAAAACAAGTCAAGAGGCAAGCAACAATGACCATCTTGCATCGCAGCTTCATTGAGAATATGAAGTGCGCCGGCCCTTGTTCTTTCTTGTGAATTGTGAGTAATTCCTACTTGCTTTGCAATTTTGTCAGCAGTAAGAAAGCCTACTCCTTCAATATCGCTGGCTAATAAATAGGGGTTGTTCTCAATAGTATTTTTCGTATTGTTTTTATATTTTTTGATTATTTTGTGTGCTAAGTTTACCGAAATATTAAACTTTAATAGAAAGCTCATTTTTTCCTGCATCTCGACTTGCTCTGTCATATTTTGCGCTATGAGCAATGCTTTTGATGTGCCAATACCTTCAACTTGCGTCAAGTTTCCGGGTGCGTATCGAATGACGTCCATTGCATCCATGCCGAATTTATCAACGATTCTTTTTGCTGTAGCAGGTCCAATCCCCTTGATAATCCCTGATGCCAAATATCGAATAAGTCCTACCTTAGAATCAAGGGGTAGTTTCTTAACGCTTTTCACATTGAATTGCTTACCATACGATGAATGTGTATTCCACATGCCTTGCATTTCAATACGTTCACCTTCACTAAGGTGTGGTAGTTGCCCTGTTGCTGTTTCTAATTCGTTGTCGTATTCAAAATCGAAGACAATATATCCATTGTCTTCGTTTCTATACACAATATTTTCAATTGTTGTGATTATTTTTTCCATTAAACATCCGTTGGTTTATATGATAAAGAATCTTTGCTTTATATTGTTTACTGTTACTATCATTTTAACACAGAAGTGTGCTATTCGTTAGTAAATTATGTTATTTGTCTAGATTCTTTTTTGCTAGTTTCACTTCATCTAGTTTGGATAGTTGTTCCCAAGGAAGATCCAAGTCTTCTCTACCAAAATGTCCATATGCAGCAGTTTGCTTGAAAATTGGACTACGAAGACCCAACTGCTTTATAATGCTTGATGGGCGCAAATCAAATATGTCTTCAATAATTTTTTCAATTTCTTTTTCACTTGCTTTGCCTGTACCAAATGTCTCAACCATGATCGAAATTGAATATGCAACCCCGATTGCATATGCTATTTCTATTTCGCATTTGTCCGCAAGGTCTGCAGCTACAATATGCTTTGCAACCCAACGCGCTGCATAGGCAGCACTTCTATCCACTTTTGTTGAATCTTTCCCTGAAAATGCACCACCGCCGTGTCGGGAATATCCGCCATATGTGTCTACAATAATCTTTCTGCCAGTAAGACCTGCATCTCCCATAGGACCACCAATAACAAATCGACCGGTCGCATTAATCAAGTATCGGATATTGCTTGTATCCAAAGAATCCGGCAGGCAAGGTTTTACAACATGCTCAATAATGTCTTTTTCTATATCTTCATGAGAGACTTCAGGATGGTGTTGTGTTGCAACAACAACCGTATCCACAGCAACCGGAACATCGTCTTCATATCTTACTGTGACTTGTGTTTTCCCATCAGGACGCAAATAATCAACTATTCCCTGCTTGCGTACATATGAAAGTCTTTGTGCCATCTTATGTGCAAGATAAATAGGCATCGGCATTAGCACATCTGTTTCTTTGCATGCATAGCCAAACATCATTCCTTGATCTCCAGCGCCTGTATCGTGCTCCTCGCCTTTCCTTGTCTCAATTGCATCATCCACACCCAATGCTATGTCTGCTGATTGCTCGTTTATACTGGTCAACACACTGCATGTGTTGCCATCAAAGCCATATTTTGCACGGTCATATCCAATATCAATTACTGTCTTTCTTACTATCTTAGGTATATCTACATAACAGTTGGTACTTATTTCTCCCATGACTAATACAAGCCCTGTACTCACAGCTGTTTCGCAAGCAACGCGGCTATGCGGATCATTCTTTAATAATTCATCGAGTATCGCATCAGATATTTGATCGCACATCTTGTCAGGATGTCCTTCTGTTACTGACTCTGAAGTAAACAATCTTATGTTTTTCATTTGCTATATCTCCTATTCGTTATTTCCCGTTTAATATGCAAAAACCTCATCCATTCTGATGAGGTGAATATGTCTGTTCCTCATCTTTCGACATCTCTGCCGTAGGATTTAGCACCTTTCCTTTTAAGCTCAAAGCTTCAGGGCGTTCATAAATGTCTGAAAGGCGACTAAGAGATTTTTTTAACGAGTGCGTTTATTTTTCATAAATAATCGAGGTTCAAAAAATATCGATGAGCCGATTAACAGCGTTTATGGGCGTCCTGAGGTGGTTGCCGGGTTTCATCGGGCCTAATCCCTCCACCACTCATAATAAGGGTCTATTTAATTGTATTTATTATATCACTTTTCTAATCTTGATTTCAACTTGTTTTTGATTTTTCTAAGTATAAATAGTAATAATGTTATTGAAAGCACACCGATAATGATATACCACATGTAGTCATGTAACAATACCACAATGATACCAGCTACTAAATTGCCTGCAAAGATTAATGGTATGCATTTCTTTATATCCATCTTCAACAATGATGCAACAATTGATCCTGTCCAGACTCCGGTTGTTGGCAATGGTATCGCAACAAATAAAAATAGTCCAAAATATCGATAATCGTATATGAGTTGCCCCCTATGCTCACTGCGTGTTTCTATCCAGTTTGCAAAGCCTTTAAATACTGTTTTTGTATACATCCATTTAATAATAGGACGCAATAATAAAAGCAAAGGAATTACAGGCAAGCATGAGCCGATATATGCAAAAACGAAACTGGTCAGCTTCGGTATTCCCCAAGCGATAGCAATGGGAATAGTTCCTTTAAGTTCTATTACAGGAAGCATAGAAACAATCACAACAAGCAGCTTCTGAACCCCAATAGTAACACTTTCGCCAAAGGCGATAATCCATTCAGTCATAAAATATCCTTTTAGTTTAATCTCGATTGATTATAGCCTAGCAAAATATTCAAGTCAAGAAACGAATCACGCTTTAGTTTGTTTTCTTTTTTGAAGAAGGACTATAATTATTATTGATATAATGCTCGCTAATAAAACACTCATAATAATGATTAGACTATTAATTTCATCTTTTTGCTGTAGTATTTGCCGATTTAGATCGTTGTATTCATCAACGTTATCTGCATTTTCATATTCTGTAGTCATTGAGAGCTTCACAGATTCATCCAAACTAATATTCTCATGTATGCTACTACTTTCAATATTTCCAACATAATCTAGAACCTCTCCGGGCATATCAAATATCACCTTTCCCTTTACTTGCTCTAACAATAAGTTAATTCTATCTTCTTGGGTAGTAGGTAATGATTCAATATACTCCATATCAACAAGATTGCTTAAATCAATTTCTGCACTTAGATATCTTTTATCCGTGAAAAAAGAAGGATTATACCCACCTTCAACCTTAACAAACGGAGAAACTTCACTCATCATAAAAGATAGCAATGAATCAAACGCTTCCTGTGGATTCGATGTCTGTTTATTCATATTTGCACTTATGATTATATTATTCTTATAGTTGTCAACCTTAACCGACAATCCTTTTGTTTTCCAATATTGTGCAAGGTTTTCAAACGTTTTGTTCAATAGAGTTCTGTCATTATTACTCATCCCATATGTTGATGCATCTACTAAAAAACTCATTTGAACATAATTGTCTTGTGTTATTCTGCATGTGATTTCCACATCTACACATCCTGCAAAAAACACTACAATAATTACTACGATTATGCTGTATATTATCTTCTTCATACCCACCTCAGAAGACCTTATCCAGTGGTGATGATACCACTGCTGTACCATCAGGGAATGTGACAACTATTCTCATTCTTAAGAAATCATACGTTGTCCAGCGCCCATTCCACCAATATATCTTTGTGTTACCCGCATTGGTTACTACCGTTTCTCCGATATATGCATGTGCCTTTTCATTTGCTTTGATGCTTTTGATTCCGCCAAGCAGCTTATCGTTTTCATTGTATGCTACCAAAGTATATATTACATCTTCATCTTTCCATGGCTTGTTCCATGATATATCATAATAAGAATGTCCCAACTCATACCTTTGCTTTATTTTGATTTCAATACTTGATGCGGATTCATCTCTGTTTTCATATGATGGCGACGTTTTTCCGATAATGCCATAAAACAGCTCCGGCAACCCCTCTACTTGATCCGGTAGTGGAATTACTACATTTTCATGTGGCTTCATATTGAAACTATCTTTAATGGTGCTAATTATTCCATCAGCACCTTCATCATCTTTCAATTTGATTTTCAGACTATCTATAGCATCATAATATGTTTCTATTTGTCGTGTGTTCGGCGAACCCATGAGGTATACATAGTCATTGGCTGCAATCTCAATTAAATACCATAAATGGTTCTCCATGTACTCTTCAAAATCGTCTCCAGTTGTTCTGATTTTAGAATCTTCAAAGTACCGCAACTCATAGTATTTGCTAAGCTTCATCAAATCTTCTTCCAAGTAGAAGTGAAATAATGTGAAGTGATGCCCATATTCATGTGATAGTACACGTGCCATGCTCTCGATAGTATTGTCTTCATCTCCATTGTAGAGCACAATATCACTGACTTGGTTAAACATCTCAGCTCTGAAATTTTCGGGAAGTGTGCCTTGCAATTGTAGTGGAACTTCGATTGTCCTATGCACCTGCTGTTGGTAGCCTGCCATTTGATTGTCTTTCTGTGGATATATAGTTATCTTCCCTAAATAATCTATTTCCCAACCATGTACATTGAGAAGCAACTCCTTACAAAGAAGCTCAAGCTTATGTTTGTCCCATTGATTAGAGTAGCTTATGAACTCTAAATTTTCATAGTCATACGTTGCATATATATTCTGTGCTTCAACAATTGTTTCTTCTTTATCTTCTTGAACAATCTCTTTGTGCCATGTTATATCTACTTTGACTTCTGATACAGGGATTGCTTCAATTTCTTGAATACTTTCTAAATTATCTTGTCGCAACAAAATAGTATTGTATAGCTGTATTCCAAAGAAAATAGCAAGTCCAATACACACGAGCAACAGTATTCTATAAATTAAAGTTTGAGTTCTTCTCATATATCTCCTATTACTAATCTAATTATACTATTTTTTTAGCAAAACAAGAAATTAATGAATATCTATAATCAATCTCTATGAAATTATAAATGAAACTGATATACTATTAATCGATTGGAGAATATTAATATGGCTGATATGTTATCAAAATCAAGGAAAGCAAAAACTGTATCAAATGTACTTTCTGCAACAAAACTGAGCACTCGAAATAATGCGTTGGCTGAAATTGCACATATGCTCAACGCCAACAAACAAGCAATATTTAATGCCAACAAAAAAGATATTGCACGTTCAGAGATTGAGGGTATCGCAATGCCAATGATTAAGCGCTTGAAGTTCGACGAGAGCAAACTGCAAGCAGTAATTGACAGCATCAACACACTAATTCAGCTTCCCGATCCGCTCAATCATGTACAAATCAATCGTGCGCTCTCTGAAGGCTTGGACTTGACACGTATATCGTGCCCCATCGGTGTACTGGGCATCATCTTTGAAAGCAGACCGGATGCATTGGTTCAAATCTCAACACTATGCTTGAAATCAGGTAATTGTGCCTTGCTCAAAGGTGGTAGCGAAGCCAGTCTGACCAATCGAGTATTATTTGATATTATCAATCAAGCATCTGTCTATGCAGGGCTTCCTCAGGGATGGCTTGCACTGATGGAAAATCGCGACGATGTCAAGGCAATGCTTTCCTTGGATAAATATATTGATTTGATTATTCCACGTGGCTCCAATGAGTTTGTAAAATATATCATGAACAACTCCAATATCCCCGTACTTGGACACGCCGACGGTATCTGCCATGTGTATGTGGACAGCTATGATGATATCGACACAGCAGTTGCAGTCTGTGTAGACTCCAAAGCGCAGTATGTCGCTGTGTGCAATGCTGCCGAAACACTGTTGGTTAATGAAAAAGCAGCAAAAGTATTTTTACCCGCACTTAAAAAAGAAATGGATCGTGCCAACGTGAAACTATTGGGTTGCAAAAAAACCTGTTCAATCATCGATATAGAATATGCCAATGATGGAGATTGGGATACCGAGTATCTGGACTACATCATGTCGGTAAAGATAGTATCCTCTACCGATGAAGCCATAGTGCATATCAATCAACATGGCTCAGGTCATACCGATACTGTGTTAACCACAGATGAAGAGACCGCCAATATCTTTATCAATTTGGTAGATAGTTCAAGCGTCATGGTTAACGCTTCCACGCGATTTTCTGATGGTTATCGATATGGACTCGGTGCAGAAGTGGGAGTCTCAACAGGTAAAATCCATGCACGAGGACCCATGGGTATGGAAGGGCTGTTGATATATAAATACATTGTAAAAGGGCAAAATCATATCGTAGCAGATTTTCAGAGTGGGAAGAAAAAGTACACACATATAGATAGTCCGAAAATATATTAAATTTATGGAGGAATAATATGCCTATTGTTAATTACAAAAAATATTGTGAAATGCTTGATAATGCCCAAGAAAACAATTATGCATTTCCCGCTATCAATGTCTCTTCTTTGGAATCTGCAAATGCAGCTTTAACGGGCTTTGCTAAAGCAAAATCTGATGGGATTATTCAGGTTTCAATTGGTGGCGCAGAACATGCTTCAGGGTATAGGGATATGGTTTTCGGTGCTATCTCGTTGGCTAATCATATTCACTTAATGGCGGATAAATATAATGTGAACATAGCACTACACACTGACCATTGTAGAATAGACAAGCTGGATAGCTTTATAAAACCACTTATTGCCGAAACAGAAAAGAGAAGAGCTAATGGTGAAGCCAATTTGTTTAATAGTCATATGTTTGACGGCTCGGATTTGCAGCTTGATGAAAATTTGAAGATTTCAATAGAGATGCTTCATATATGTGCAAAAAATGAAATCATCCTTGAAGTTGAGGCTGGTGTTTTTGGTGGCGAGGAAGATGGCATTAATAATGAAAACGTTCCAAGCGAAAAACTTTATACAACCCCAAAAGATATGCTAAAAGTATATGAAGCGTTGAAAGACATACCAAATAGCAGATATATGTTTGCAGCAACATTTGGAAATGTCCATGGCGTATACAAACCTGGCAACGTAAAACTAAAGCCTAAAATATTGAAATATGGTCAAGAAGAGCTTTGTAATAAATATGGAAATGAAGCAAGGTTTGATTTAGTTTTTCATGGAGGATCAGGGTCAAGCAAGGAAGAGATTCTGGAAACATTGCAATATGGTGTCGTAAAAATGAATATAGACACAGACACTCAATACGCTTTTACAAGACCGATTGCAGATTATATGTTCAAAAATTATGATGGCGTCTTAAAGGTTGATGGGGAAGTTGGGATTAAAAAAATATATGATCCTAGAGCATATCTTAAAATTGGAGCAAAAGGAATAACAGATAGGGTCATAGCTGCATGCAAAGATTTAAACTCCGCGGGCAGAACCATATCATAAAGGATTTTGCGAGTGGGGATAAGAAATATACGCATATAGATCAATAGATTATCCAAAAATGAGGTTTCTGATATATTCTGATTCGTTTTGTATGAAGTCCTTTGTTTCATTCATAGTAATTATTTTATTATTGTCGCAATCTATCGCTTGTCTGTCTATATACTGACGATTTATTATATTGTCTCGCAATCTATCAATTTCATCTACTTCTACAATATTTGGGATATTAATGCTATTTGTGTTTTCAATGTTTTCCCACAATGTATTGTTATTTTCTTGTTCTTTGTATAGCAAGAAATCGATATCATTGCATTCTTTATGCATTGTGCTCCCACCCACTTGATGAAATTTTTCTAATTCTTGCTTATGTTTTTTGCGATATGGAATCCATATTTTAATGTTCCAAAGAATATCTGCAATAATATGAATACAATACCCTAAGTAAAAAGCTTTATTTTTGGAATTATTATTTTCTTGAAGGACATTTAAAACATTGTTCAGCCACGCATCGTTTTCCGTGACCTCTCCCCATTTTTTATTACTTGAACAAAAATGCGACACTTTTTTATAATCACTTAAATAGCTATCTCTAAAATGAACAGCATCCGGGGCAATAGACCCAAGAGTATAATCTGCATTGTCTTCAATTGTTGTTTGATTGCTAAGTATCTTGTCTGCAATGCACAAATGCACCATTGGAAAAGGCATAGTACCTCCTAATATGAGCAATAGAAAGATTATACCAGAAAAAGGGTGTAATGATAATATCTACATCAAATCAATTAACCATCTTTTCAGAATGAATTTTAGAAAAACCAAAATGCTAACCGACAATGCCAGTATCGCTATACCAATAAACTCATATCCTCCGAGAGCGATTCCTAGCGCAACTCCTGCTGCTGGTGGATGCTCTGTATTGGTAATGGTCATCACAAGTATAGAAAGTGCGACAGCCAATGCGCCAAATACACTGACAAGCCACAGTATATCGAATGCAGGTGTGACAAGCTCCATCAATGTACGTGCTCCTATTCCTACCAATATGCCAACAAAGTAGCCACCAAGCAATCTTCTTGCATTACTGGTTTTTTGCTTTGGCATAGCAAATACAATAAAACTAGTGGCACCAAAGGCCGCAAGAACTGCGGAGTTAAAAAGTGTACTTAAAAAAACCAATATTAACGATATCGCAACTGCTGCCATTGCGCACTGAATGATATATTGTTTTTTATTCTGTTTGAAGTTTTTATCAATTAGATAAAACTTGCTTCCAGTTTCCATACGAAATAACCCCTCATAATCACTATATCTATTATATCGGGTTATTATAAAAAATCATTTAGTAATATGATACTAAACGAATATTTATTTGATACATTTATTAAATCTTTGTTTTAATCTACATCTCTATAATTTCTTGCTTGTCGATTGCGGTTCCCACCAATACCCATCCCTATTATTCCTGCAAAAAAAAGAATAAAAGAGAATGTACCACTAGCTCCAATGATAAGACTTAATATAGAAATCAGCAATATTATAGATGAAATAATCATTATCTGTTTGGCTTGTTTTAAGTCATACTTGAATTTTGATACACGCATATTTAACAGTCTTGTCGCATGCTCTCTTTCTTGGCTGTCAAGTTCTATTATCTTTAGCTTGTATTGTTTGAAGTACTCAATATCGTATAAATATTCTACAAAAGCAAAACATCGAATTGCACTTTTATTGCTATCAAGTCCATTTCCAATGATTCCTATGTCATCAACATCTTCTATGCTTTTTGTGTTAATTAAATCCCACGGTATGTAATAATCAATTATTGCTTCCCATTTATCAAACACTTTCCTGCACTCGTCCAATACTTTATCACTTAATTTATCCTTATCAATAGGTGAAAGAAATGCCTTATCCTTTTTGATTATCGCTCTTAGCAACAGTAAATCATTGTTCTTAGGAAAAAAATACAAAGAAGTTCGAATTGTTTCCTCACACTGCTTATACTGTCTTGAAGAAAATTCATGAATCGCTTTATCTATACAATCTTTTTCACTCGGTAGCTTTTTTACACGAGCAATCTGACTTCCGCAAAATTCACAATATGCAACATTGGTATTGTTAATATTTATGTTTGCACCACAATTTTGGCATTTATAATCTTTGAATGGCATATGCTCTCCTGCTATTACTTGTTACTCTCTATTATAAACAAAAATAATGTAAATTCTACCCATAAAAGAAAAATGCATCTTGATAATGATTTGTTGTTGTCTTTTTGTCTATAACATAGATATGGATTTTTTAAGCCTTGCGATTGTCTCCTCTTTTCCAATCAAATATGTTATCTCATATGCACCACCGGGTGTTGACATTTTGCCCGATATCGCGACACGTAAAGGCCATAGTACATATCCATTTTTGACTTCTGTTTTTTCTATATATCCCATCACTGCGGAACGAATACCTTCCACGGTCCATGTATCAAGTGCATCCAGTACATTCACCATGTCTTGGAGTACAGGTTTTGCAGTCTCTGCATTGGTTTTCATTCGTTTGTGGAAGTACAAATCTGTACTATATTCAGGCATCTCCTCCAAGAAATCAATCTTCTCCATAATGTCGGGTAGCACCTCGCAGCGCTGCTTCAAAAGCTCTGCTAAATACATTGTGTCAAACTTATCTACATCTATCACCTTTTTCATATAGGGCAATATCAAGTCGTGAAACTCTTTCACATTCAGCTTCTTGATATATTCAGCGTTCATCCAAGTCAGCTTTTGCATATCAAATATAGCAGGCGACTTCGATAATCCTTCAAGTGAAAATGCCCCCTTAAGTTCTTCAAGAGTGAACATTTCTTGCTCTGTACCCGGTGACCATCCAAGCAATGCGATATAGTTGATAACTGCTTCAATCAAAAACCCCTGTTCAAGCAAATCTTCAAAAGAAGGGTCTCCTTGTCTTTTTGAAAGCTTCCTTTGCGCGTTTGCCATAACAGGTGAAAGATGAATATATACTGGCTTTTCCCATCCAAATGCATCGTATAGGAGGTTGTATCTTGGCGTGGATGAAAGATACTCGCTACCTCTCATAACATGTGTGATATCCATGCTGTGGTCATCAACTACATTTGCAAAGTTATATGTAGGCATGAGGTCACTCTTAATCAGCACTGCATCATCAAGGTCGCTATTTTGCACTTCTATTCTTCCAAAGATTGCATCATCAAAAGAAGCAGAACCTTCAAGCGGTACATTTTGACGTATAACATATTCTTCACCAGCATCAAGCCTTTCTTGCACTTGCTCTTTTGAAAGAGAAAGACAGTGCTTATCATATTTAAATGTTTCACCCTTAGCTGTCATTTCCTCGCGCATACCATCTAAGCGCTCTTTCATGCAAAAACAATAATACGCATGACCACTTTCAACCAATTCTTTTGCATATGGTAAGTATGAATCTTGACGCTTTGATTGTATGTAAGGACCATAATCCCCACCCACATCAGGGCCTTCTTCCCAATCAAGGCCTGCAAGCTTCATGGATGAATATATTATATCAACTGCACCTTCTACTTCACGCTTTTGGTCTGTGTCTTCAACTCTGAGTATAAATATACCTTTTTGATTCCTTGCATAAAGCCAAGTATATAGCGCTGTTCTTAAGTTACCAAGGTGCATATAGCCAGTCGGACTTGGTGCAAATCTTGTTCTTATCTGTTTCATATTATTTTTTCTCCAATGTACGAGAGAATGAATCGCGAAGTGCGACCACTCGGTTGAATACTAGTTTATCTTTTGTTGAGTCACCATCTACGCAAAAATATCCTTGGCGCATGAATTGGAATGTATCGCCTTCTTTTACGTTCGCCAATGATTTTTCTGCTACTGCATTTTCCATTACAGTGAGCGAATTAGGATTAAGTTTGTCGATAAACGTTTCACCTTCTGCATCGTCATCTATTAAGTTATCAAACAATCTTACTTCTGCCTTAACATTGTCATTTGCATCTACCCAGTGAATAGTGCCTTTAATTTTTCTACCGGCGGTCTCCCCCCCAGTATAGCTTTCAGTGTCATAAGTACAATGGATTTCAACTATATTTCCTTCATTATCTTTGATGGTTTCTTCATGCTTAATAATATAGCCATCTTTGAGACGTACTTCACCTTCCGGCTTTAGCCTGTGGTACTTTCTGTTGGCATTTTCCATATAGTCCATGCGTTCAATATATATTTCACGAGAAAACGGCATTTCGCGTGTGCCTTTCTCTTCAAACATTGGATGATTCATCGATGTGCGCATTCCTGTTTTTCCTTCTAGATAGTTTGTTAATACTACCTTGATAGGATCGAGTACCACCATTCTGCGATTTGCATTTGTATTTAAATCCTCTCGAACGCAGTGCTCTAAGAGCTTGTAATCCACAACAGAATCCGCTTTCGCAACACCTACGCGACCGATAAAGTCACGTATTGAATGTGGCGTAAATCCTCTTCTTCTCATGCCAGCAATAGTGGGCATACGAGGGTCATCCCAATCATTCACAAGGCCTTCTTCGACCAATTGTCGTAGATACCGCTTGGACATGATTGTGCCTGTTATATTCATACGAGCAAACTCAATTTGCCTAGGTTTATGTTCAAATCCTATTTTCTCAATAACCCAATTATAGAGTGGTCTATGGTCTTGATACTCA
Organism: Clostridiales bacterium; assembly: GCA_023139005.1. Classification (GTDB taxonomy): domain Bacteria; phylum Bacillota; class Clostridia; order Christensenellales; family UMGS416; genus JAGLOK01. The sequence continues at coordinate 21,857 of JAGLOK010000056.1, forward strand.
AGGGAGCACAATGAATGTGTAACCCCTTCTAGTGCATCTTGAATTGGATGTGCATAATCATACATCGGATAGATGCACCACTTGTCTTCTGCCCGCCAGTGATGTGCATGCTTAATTCTATAAATTACAGGATCTCGTAAATTTAAGTTTGGGCTCTGCATATCAATTTTTGCACGTAAAGTTCTTTCTCCATCGCTGAATTCACCGTTTTTCATACGATCAAA
>JAGLOK010000057.1 GCA_023139005.1 Clostridiales bacterium
CAGCAATTGATTTAAAAGATGGAAATTGTGTTCGATTGAAACAAGGCATCATGAAAAATGCAACAGTTTATGGACGATATCCGGGAGACATGGCGAAATCCTTTGAGAAAAAGGGTGCACAATGGATCCACGTTGTGGACCTCAATGGTGCATTTGAAGGTAAATCAATAAACGAACATGCAATAAAAGAGATTGTGAAAACTGTGAAGATACCAATACAATTAGGTGGTGGTATTCGAACTATGAACGATATCGACAGAATAATTGAATTGGGAATTAGTCGTGTGATACTCGGAACAGCTGCTGTTAGTAATCCAGATATAATAAATCAAGCAGTGAAAAAATATGGTGAAAAAATAGCTGTAGGAATTGATGTAAAAGATGGTAAGGTCGCAATCAACGGTTGGGCAGAAAAAAGTATATATGACCCTATAAAGTTTGCAATGAATATGAAAAGCAGAGGAATAAGAACAATAATATATACTGACATATCAAAAGATGGAATGATGCAGGGTCCGAATATAGATGCATCAAGAAAGTTGATTGAAAAAACAAAACTAAATGTGATAGTTTCCGGAGGCGTCAGCAAGCTCAGTGATATACTAAAAGCAAAAGAAATTAAAGCAGTAGGAGTCATCACTGGTAAAGCGATATATACGAATGCATTTTCATTAGAAGATGCGTTGAAGTTGGAGAAATAAATGCTTACAAAAAGAATCATTCCATGCTTGGACGTTCATAATGGACGCGTGGTCAAGGGGGTAAACTTCATCGATTTGCAAGATGCAGGAGATCCTGTTGAGGCTGCAAATGCATATAATAAAGCAGGAGCGGATGAGTTGGTATTTTTGGATATCACCGCATCATCGGATGAACGAAACATTATACTAGATGTCGTATCAAAAACCGCAGAGCAAGTCTTTATTCCACTCACAGTAGGTGGTGGTATACGTAGTGTTGAAGACTTCAGAAAGATTTTAAAAGCTGGCGCAGACAAAATATCCATAAATTCATCCGCATTAAGAAATCCACAGTTAATATCGGATGCTGCCCAAAAATTTGGAAGTCAATGTGTTGTTGTAGCAATTGATGCGAAAAAAAGAAACGATGGTGGCTGGAATGCTTTTATTAACGGCGGTAGAGCAGACTTTGGAATCGATGCAGTAAAATGGGCAAAAAAAGCACAGGAATTAGGCGCTGGAGAAATACTGTTAACATCAATGGACTGTGATGGAACAAAAGCAGGGTATGATATTGAATTAACACGAACAATATCAGACCAATTAACAATACCTGTGATAGCGTCCGGTGGTGCAGGAAATATAGATCACTTTGTAGAGGCAATTATTGATGGACATGCAGATGCAGTATTAGCAGCGTCACTTTTTCACTTTGGCGAATTGAAAATAATGGATGTCAAAAGAGAACTGAAGAAAAGAAATATTGAAGTACGACTCTAAGGAGTAATATATGGAACTATTGAAAGAATTAAAATTTGATAAAGACAACCTAATACCTGCTATCACGCAAGATGTATCATCCGGTGAAGTGCTCATGATGGCTTGGATGAATAAAGACTCATTGAAGATTACAATTGAAACGGGATATGCAACATACTTTTCCCGCTCAAGAAATGAGTTGTGGAAAAAAGGAGAAACTTCAGGAAACTTACAAAAAATAATATCAATGAAGTATGATTGTGATGGAGATTCTATACTATTGATAGTAGAGCAAACTGGTCCTGCGTGTCATACAGGAGAAAATAGCTGTTTTTTCAATACGATAGTTGGGGAAAAAGAGATCGCTGCAAAAGTGCTTGATGACGTCTATAAAGTCATAATAAATAGAAGAGACAATCCCAAAGAAGGATCATATACAAACTATCTCTTGGACAAGGGAATCAAAAAAACATGTAAGAAAGTTGGAGAAGAAGCAAGCGAAGTAATCATTGGTGCAATATCAGGAGATATTAATAATATAAAATACGAAACAGCGGACCTTTTGTATCACTTATCTGTGTTGTTGGTGCAAAACAATTTGTCATGGACTGATGTGTTTGTAGAACTTGAAAAACGCAGATAGCTATGATATAATTCTCTGAACATGAAATGCAATGAATGAGAGAGTAATCTTAGATAAATTAAACAAGAGATAAACGTATTTGCTGAAAGCGTTTAGGTAAATACGATGAAGTTCACTCAGGAGCAGAGCAATTGAAATAAAGTAGGTTGTTACGATTGGTCGACGTTATAGGCTCATGAGTTCGGCTTATGCCGTTGAACTTGGGTGGTACCACGAGATTCCTCGTCCCAACGGGACGTGGTTTTTTATATTATTTAAGGAGAAAATTATGCAGGATAAAATCAATGAGATTTTAAAAAGCTCAGAAGATCAATTGCAGGAAATTGAAGATGCAAAGCAGTTGCAAGAACTAAGAGTTCAGTTCTTAGGAAAGAAGGGGAGGTTTACTGAAGTATTGCGCAGCATGGGAAATGTTGCACCGGAAGAACGCCCTTTAATCGGTAAGCTTGTTAATGAAGCCAGAGAGAAAATTCAAAAAGCAATAGAATTTCATGAAAATAGATTGTCGCAGATTGAAAAAGAAATCAGACTAAAAATAGAAAGAGTTGATGTCAGTGTTCCTGGGAAAAAGCCAGAAGTTGGAGCTGTACATCCACTATCTGTTACAACACAACAACTTGAAGATATATTCATTGCTATGGGATATTCTATCGCAGAAGGACCTGAAGTGGAGTTGGATGAATACAACTTTGAATTACTCAATGTTCCAAAAGACCATACATCGCGTGATGCACAGGATTCTTTTTATATTAATGAAAATGTATTACTTAGACCTCACACATCACCGGTGCAAGCACGTACAATGCTTTCGCAAAAACCTCCAATAAAGATTGTGTGCCCCGGTAGAGTATACAGAGTTGATGAAGTAGATGCTACTCACTCTCCTGTATTTCACCAATTAGAAGGACTAGTGATTGACAAAGGAATCCATATGGGACACCTAAAAGGGACGCTTGATGAGTTTGTAAAAAAGCTATATGGTGAAAATGCAAGAACAAAACTCCGTCCATCTTTTTTCCCATTCACAGAGCCATCTGCTGAAGTAGATGTTTCATGCTATGTATGCGATGGTAAGGATGATAATTGTAAAGTATGCAAAGGTACAGGATGGGTTGAAATAATGGGTTGTGGGATGGTAAATCCAAAGGTACTTGATGGCTGTGGTATTGATTCAACTGTATATAGCGGCTTTGCATTTGGTATGGGTCTAGATAGAATCACAGTCAGCAAATATAATATAAGCGATTTAAGAACACTGTTTGAAAACGACTTGCGTTTTCTATCACAGTTTTTGGGAGGTTAAATATGTTAGCACCAATGTCATGGATAAAGAGGTTTGTTGATATCAATGTTGATACACAACAATTTGTAGACGATATGATTATGACCGGATCAGAGGTTGAAGGATACAGTCTTCAAGGAGTGAATATCAACAAAGTAGTTGCAGGGAAGATCGTCAAGCTTTCCCAACATGAAGATGCAGACAAACTACAGATTTGCATGCTGGATATCGGAGAAGATGAACTATTGCAAGTTGTAACAGGAGCAGACAATGTTTTTGAAGGCGCATATGTTCCTGTAGCTTTAGTGGGAGCTACACTACCTAATGGATTGAAAATAAAAAAAGGTAAACTACGAGGCGAAATATCTAATGGAATGCTTTGCTCCGGTGGGGAACTAAAAATTGATGATAGTGTATACGAAGGTGCTGAGTATGACGGCATCATGATCCTAAAAGGAGACAATACACCTGGAATGGGAATTGCAGAAGCAATAGGATACAATGACATCATTATTGATTTCAAAACATATGCAAATAGACCTGACACTTTATCAATTATGGGTCTTGCAAGAGAGACCTCTGCAACCTTTAATTTACCTTTTACTGAGCCTATATATACATTTAAAGAAGATAGTAAGAAAACAAAAAATTATGTGAATGTTGAAATCAAAGACCAAGACTTGTGCCCAAGGTATATGGGTAAGATTGTTTATGATATTAAGATTGCACCCTCACCTTTATGGATGCAAAAGCTTTTGGTTGCAGCGGGTGTACGTCCAATAAATAATATCGTTGATATTACGAACTATGTCATGCTTGAAGTAGGGCAACCCATGCATGCATTTGACTTTAAATATGTTAAGGATGGAAAGATAATCATCCGTCGTGCGACACAAGATGAAATGATAACAACATTGGATGGTAATGAATATAAGCTAACTACATCAAACCTTGTGATTGCAGATCCTGAAAAACCCATCGCACTAGCAGGAGTTATGGGCGGCGAGAATTCTTGTATATATGATGATACAAAAGTGATTCTTTTTGAATGTGCAAACTTCAACAACTATAATATCCGCAGAACATCTAGACAACTTGGACTGCGAACGGAGTCTTCTGCAAGATTTGAAAAGGGGATTGACCCAGCAGCATGTGAACGTGCACTAGATCGTGCAATGCATCTGGTAGAACAATTGGGTGCAGGGAAAATAGCACAAGGTGTACAAGATGTTAACTATGCAAATGTGGATGAAAGAGTTATTACAGTGGACACCGATAGAATCAATCATTTGCTAGGGCAAAAACTAACTCCAAATGAAATGAAAGATATATTGACTAAAGTATTTGTTTCATCAAACATTGATAAAAACATGCTGGAATGTACGATACCAACATATCGTAGTGATTTAGAAAACTATGCAGATATCGCAGAAGAAGTAATGAGGTTGTATGGATATGATAAGATATCATCGGTGATTCCAGCAAATCAAATCGCAGGAGGAAGAACTAAGAAGCAAGAAGACATGATAGTCTTACGGAACATGATGGTCTCTATGGGCTTATATCAATCGATTACTTATTCCTTCATGAGTCCAAATGATTGGACAAAACTAATGCTTAATGATGATAATATACTTCGCAATGCGGTGAAAATTAGCAACCCTATGGGTGAAGAGTATTCATTGATGAGAACAACATTACTACCATCAATGCTTGCAAATGTTGCATTGAATAAAAATCATAATATTAATGAAGTAAAATTATTTGAAATAAATAGGGTATACAAGCCTTTGGATAAGGATGCAAATCATTTGCCGCAGGAAGTAAATACTTTATGCATTGCATTGAATTCAAAAGATGAAGATTTCTTCTCACTAAAAGGAAGAATTGAATTATTGTTAGAAAAGTTTAATATACTAAATGCTGAGTTTTCTAATAATGAAATTGAATACCTTCACCCGGGTAGAAGGGCAAGTGTTCTAGTAGATGATAAGGAAATAGGATATATTGGTGAACTACATCCTGATGTTGCAGACAATTATCAAGTATCAGGCAAAACGCTAGTTGCTGAAGTAAATGTTGATATTCTACTAGAGATGAATCCCAAACAAGCGGCAGTAAAGCCGATACCTAAATATCCTGCAATACAAAGGGATTTAGCGGTGCTCTTAGATGTTGAGCAATCAGCAGGAATAGTAATTAACGCTATTAAAGATGTCGCGGGAAAACTTTTAGAAAATATTAATGTATTTGATGTCTATGAAGGGGATCAAATAGATGAAGGAAAGAAATCTGTTGCATTCTCATTAGTATTTAGAGCACACGATAGGACATTAGTTGACGATGATGTAAACAAGATATTTTCTAGAATTATTAGAGAATTGGAAAAGAAATTCAATGCAGAGCTTAGAATGTGATAATTTAGAAAATGAGGAACTGTATTTAATTGTACAGTTCTTTTTTAAACATCATTAAAACAATATAATGATAGTGATTAATGACAATATATTCAACGTGGTATATAATATTTATAAAATAACAAAGTTAAGTAAGGACATATGATGGAGATAGTAGCAGATTTTTTTTCAAACACACCACATTTAGGGCCGTTAGATGTATTAATCAATATAATATTTGCTGGATTGATGTCGCTTTTAGTAAGAGCAGTGTATATTAGATATGGCAAATCATTGTCTAATAGAAAACACTTCAGTTCGTCATTTTTATTAATAACAATATGTACAACATTGATTATTGCATTGATTCAATCTTCAATTGCATTGTCTCTCGGGCTTGTTGGAGCACTTTCGATTATACGATTTAGAACAGCAATCAAAGAACCCCAGGAGCTTACATATATCTTCTTATGTATAGCAATAGGATTAGGTTTTGGTGCAAATGAACGTATCCTTACGCTATCCGCCGGACTTTTAATCTTAGCGATTTTAGTTATAATATCATTTAAAACAAAAAACAAAATTGAAGAAGCATATAACCTAACAATTAAGTCAAGAAAACTAGAACTTGATGAAGTCGTTTCATTATCAGGAGAATATTGCAAACGTGTTGATTTAAGAAGATTTGATGATACAA
>JAGLOK010000058.1 GCA_023139005.1 Clostridiales bacterium
ATACGAGCTTTGCATTAAGCTTCTTTGAAAGCAATGATTTAATTCCAAGTACAATCAGTATTAGTATTGAAGAAAACATTGTAACTTCAAAAATCATTTTAACTGCATTTTGCATAATCTCACCTACCGATATTGTTTTTTCTGTAGTCTTTGATGATTTGCTCTAAGTTATCGAGTTCTTCGCTGGAAACATCTTCTCTTTTAATTAGTCCTGCCATCATATGGGACAAATCATTAAAGTATTTCTTCAAATATGTACTAGTCATTTCAGTTGCATAGTCTTCTTTTGAAACAAGCGGATAATAGTAATGCACTCTTGGGCTTACGACATTGACACCAATCATCTTCTTGTCAAGTAATCTATTAAGATATGTCTTAACCGTTTGTCGTGTCCATCCAAGTGTTGTTTTCACTTGTATCAAAACATCTTTACTACTTACTTCAGCTTTCCCCCAAATGATTTCCATAATCACAGAATCAGCTTTGGATAGTATTGGATAAGAACTCATATAGTCCTTCCTTTCATTGATGATGTATTTCTTACGTCATCTTAAGACTACATCATTACATCATAAATGTCAACAACTTTCTTTTATTCTATATCATACAACAAATAATCCATCTTAACGCTGATTACACCGAGTGCACTGCAAGTTTTTTTAGGCAAACTAAAAGACCATCCAACGATGGTCTCTCATTATGCTATAGTTGTCGTACTTTACTTTGCTTCAGGTTCTTTCTTGTCTGTATCCTTCTCCTCTACCGCATCACTCGGCGTTTGTTTTTTTAATTGTTCTGCTTTTTGTATCTTCGCCTGGATACGTTTTTTTCTTTTTATTTCATCATCTTGCTTTTCCTTCAATGATTTTCTATAATCGCGTCTCATATTATCCTCCGATAAATTTATTTATTATAATCTTCTATACCATTACTGCTTTATAATGCCACAAAATTCGCTCCGGTGCAACGAAAATAACAATTGCACACATTATAAATATATGCTAAACTTGAAATATAAGTTATTTAGTCAGGATTTGAAATAATATAACGTATAAATAATATAAACATAAGTACTATATAAGGAGAATAAATGGATTTATTAAAAGGAATTTTAGATCAAGTAATGAGTGGCGGCAACGTCAACAAGCTTGCAGAAAAGCTCAACATGGACAAAGGCGCAGTAGGCAAGGCAGTCGAAGCGGGCTTACCTGCAATACTTGAGGGACTCAACCAAAATAGTAATAACAAAGAAGGTGCACTGTCACTGGATAAGGCACTTGGCAAACACAATGGCTCTATCTTAGACGATATTAAAAGCGGCGACTTTAGCAACATTGATTTGGGCGATGGCAAGAAAATCATTGGCCATATCTTCGGTGACAACACCGATGCTGTAACCCAGCAATTGGGCAAAAAGGCAGGCATCTCATCTAAGCAAAGCGGTAACCTTCTAAGCGCACTGGGTCCCATCATCATGGGATTTTTGGGCAAGCAAAAAGAAGACAATAACCTCAACGCTTCCGGCATTTCGGGGCTCACTTCAACCCTCATGCAAAGCTTCACAGGCGGTGGCGCAAGCGATCTCATCGGCATGGTCACAGGACTACTCGGTGGTGGCAACTCAGGAGATTCCGGTGGCGGCCTCGGCGGACTGTTGGACGACTTGTTTTAAAAGCTTAAGAATATGTACAAGAAGGGGCTGTCCCAGCCCCTTAGGTGTTTCAGATTAGATGCAAGGCGGTGATTAAGCATATTTCAAAAAAGGAAGTTTATTTGACATAAATGACCGAAATTTGAAATTTGCGCGACACCGTAAGTCATTTTTACTCCTGTAAAAATGCGTTTGTGCTAATCTGGGACACCTCCTCTAGTATTTAGGCATACAATGAGAAATTAATGTGCGTTCTCCTTAATCATTGCGCCATAATCCACCGTTCTGTGGTTCTATTTTTTTCATATCATGGAGCTCAATTTATACTGTAACTCCAATATAATAATTCTTCTTCTCTACACTTTGCTATATACAATAGTTACATTCGAGTGAAGCTGTAGAATCGATATTGGCAACATAGGTGTAATCTTTCCGCTAAAAGCACGTTCAATAACGTTCATTTTCACCTCACCGTTTGCAATTAGTACGATTTTTTTCGCTTGCATAATATACCTTATGCCCAACGTCAATGCAGTTTTAGGCACTTTACTAATGTCATCTTCAAAAAAACGTGCATTGGATGCAATCGTGCTTTGCGTAAGTTCCACACTATGCGTATCAATATAAAACTCTTCACTGGGTTCATTAAAACCAATATGTCCGTTGTTCCCAACACCAAGCAATTGCAAATCAATACCACCAAGATCGTCTATCAATTGGTCATAGTCTTTGCATTCCTTGCTAAAATCTATTGCCATTCCATCTGGTAGGTAAGTATTGTTTCTTTCTATATCTATATGATCAAAGAAGTTATTATCCATAAAGCTACGATAACTTTCTGGATGTGACACAGGTAAACCGCAGTACTCATCGAGATTTACAGATATCGCTTTTGCAAAAGACAGATCCCCTTTTTTATGCCAATCAATAAGCTGTGTATATACTCCAATTGGTGTTGAACCCGTTGCTAAACCAATCACACTATCATTTTTCAAAATCACTTGAGCAGATATAATATTAGCTGCTTTTCTGCTCATATCCGAGTAATTCTTAGCTTGAACAAATTTCATCGCATCTCTCTCCCGTTGACGAACACTTTCTTAATGTTCCAATTGTCATCTAGTAAAACCAAATCTGCACACTTTCCAGGTGTGATGCTTCCGATATCACCCTCAGCACCGATAACCCGTGCAGGAGTGGATGTTGCTGCGATTAGAGCAGATTCTGGAGCTATTCCATAAGAAATAACATTTTTTACTGCAGTCATCAGGTTAATCGTTGAACCTGCAATGGTACCATCGTGTAGTGTTGCTTTACCTTTTCGTACAAATACCTGCTGTCCCCCAAGCTCGTAATCACCATCTGGTAATCCTGTACTCCGCATCGAATCACTTATCAGACAAATATGGTCTTCATTAAAAAGCTTAAACATTGCACGTATAACCGCAGGATGCAGGTGTATACCATCGCAAATCAATTCTACAGTTGCATCAGAATCTGCGGCAGCCCCAACAACACCCGGACTTCTATGTAAAAAGGGAGGCATCGCATTAAAAAGATGGGTGACATGTGTCGCTCCAGTTGCAAAGGCTTCCATTGCTTGATCATAATCTGCGTCAGTGTGTGCAAGAGATACTGTACATTTTTCTGATGCACTACGAATAAACTCCATTGAACCAGGCAATTCCGGTGCTATATCAACAGTTCGTATCTTTCCCTTCGCTGCATCAAAAAGTCGCTCGAACGCAGAATAATCAGGATTTGTGATGTTTTTGTCTGCTTGTGCACCCTTTTTCTTAGGGTTTATAAAAGGACCTTCCATATTAATGCCTACACATTTAGCTCCATCAGCACATGAAAAGTTTCCAGTTGTTTTCATCACTTTTGCAAGAAACACTTCGTCATATGACATCGTTGTTGCACAAAATGATGTTATACCGTTTTGCACATAGAATTTCGACATTATTTCAAGTTTATCACTGTCACCATCACATGTATCCACTCCCATTGCGCCGTGTGTATGTATATCGATTAGCCCAGGGATTAGAATATGCCCTGACGCATCAATTCCTTCACTATCCTGATGCCCAACAGACTGTATACGTTCATCAAACAATACATCGGTTACTTTAAATTTACCATCATCACAGAATACTTTTGCTCCTTTGATAATCATTACTAACCTCTACTCTTTGGCAGACTAGCAGCTGCAACTGATTGCCCGATTCGGCGTGATTTTTCATCAGGAAGCGAGACATGAAGAATTTTAGCAATTTCCGGATATTCATTTTTGAGAACTTTTTTAGCTTTTTTGACTATTAATTCCCCTCCCCTTCCGCTTGTAACACGACCAAGAAGTAGAACGTATTTGCATTTATATAGATCATTATATAGAGCAATCGTGTGCCCTAAATAAGTACCAATCGTTTTGAATATACTATCTGCAATAGATGGACCACCGACCATAATATCTTGAACTTTAACTAGTTTTTCAGCGGGTGTCAGTTTATCATCAAGATGAATACCTGCAAGTGGTGCTAGACGAATTACAGCGTCTTGCGAGAAGTATTTGACACCACAACCGATATCACCAGACCATTCGTCAACAGCTCCCTGTGTTTGGGCATCAACCGGTGCAAAAGCCAGTTCATTCAACCACCCTGTTATATTCCCATGTTCATCAACAAAGCCTGCAGCTTCACTTGTTCCCATAGCAATGCCAAGCACGCTGTTTTTGTTAAGACTCATACCGCCAGCAAGTGCGCTGACATCCCCATCATTACACACTACCACAGGCACATCTGCGACTGATTTTGCAGCACGTGTGAAAATGTCCTTCACCTTTTGCTCAAACAAATCCTGTGGAACATCTAAAAATAGTGATGCTGCCATTGTCCGATTATTTATATAGATACCTGCCGATGATATTCCGATGGCATCAACCTTTGGTAAATAGGCGGCTGCAGATTTTAAAGCTGCAACAATTTCATTATAATGGTAGTCTGGATCTGATTGTACCTTGGGATGCCATACAACCTCTTCACTAAAAACGGGTGACCCATCGATTACAGCAGATACTTTTCTATCGCTACCACCGGCATCAAAGCCAATGCGACATCCATCCAAATGTCTACCAAGCGGCCGGGATGTCTCCTGTGCAACAGGCTTATCATCATATTCACAATAATTCACTATAAATGGCTTTTCATATACCTTTGACATGAAATGATAATCAAATGAACGTGTTCCGTCATGTGAATATGCTTTCTTGATATTTTCGTATAGATTATAATCTCCACATACTGTCACATCATAGCCGCCCTTCATCCAAAGAAGTGTTTTCACTAAACGTTCTATATAATATAAGTCAGCTTCTTCCATGGTATCAGTACCATGAATAAGTGTGTCAAATACCATAACCTGATCGTTCGATCGTTTTATAGCAATAGTCAAATGTTTTTTTGCTGTTTCTAAAAAAGCACGATTAAATTTCGCAAATGGTATAAACTCCTTATCAAGCATGGGTTTATTAATTACATCGATTCTAATCCCTAAATGTTCCATATTTTTCCCTCAAAAAAAATTTTTATATTGTATTTTCCACTATGGCACACATATCTTGCCACTTTTCCTCCATACTACTAACCAATTTAAACTGGTTTCTGGCACGTCTTAGGTTCTGTTTTTCATAATGCACTCTGAAATAGATATCTCCATTTATATAGTCCGTGAGGAACCGTATTCCACATTCAAGTGTCATTATTTTTGCGCCTTCAGGAAGCATAGTGATTTCTTTTTCTGTAAGCGCATCTTTTGCGCATTCCAGATAGCCTTCAGTGTATGCACGAAACATTGGAAGGCTCAATTCACATTTATCCAAGTCTTCTTCATCTTCTTCTGATGTGTTTGCACCAAAGCGAATCGCATCACCAAAATCATATACAGACAATCCCGGCATAATTGTATCAAGATCAATCACGCACACACCTTTGTCAGTCTTATCGTCAAACAAAACATTGTTAAGCTTAGTATCATTATGTGTAACACGAATGGGTAATTCCCCATTTTCCTTCATCTCCCGTAATATTGAGGCTTCCTTCTCATGTTCAAAAACAAACTCTAGTTCACGCTCTACTTCTTTGGCACGTGCACGTACGTCATCTTTAAGCGCATGACGTAGCTGCTTATATCGCCATGGTGTATCATGAAATCCGGGTATTGTGACATTCAACTTTTCACAGGGATAATCGGCTAATAATGCCCCAAAGTTACCAAAAGCCCGTGCTGACTCATAAAAAATAGCTGGAGTATCTGGAAGTTGGAATGTATTTGTTCTCTCCACAAAGAGGTAAACTCGCCAATATTGTTCATCCTCATCAAAATAAAAATTGCTTCCATCAACTGTTGGTATGAGATTCAAAACTTCACGGTTTACATCACCACCGAGTTTCTCAACCTCTTTTCTTATATAGGCCGTTACACCTGCAATGTTTTCAATAACTTCATCAGGATGAGCAAAGACATGTTTATTGATCCTTTGCAATATATAACGAATCCCCTTTTCTTTCATTATCACAAGATATGTATCATTTATATGTCCATTACCATAACGGCAAATTTCTTTTGGCTGCCCAATGATTTGAAACTTTTTTATTGCTAAGTATGCACTTTTTTCTGTGCTTGACACCATTGTTGTCTCCTTACTATAAAAGCATTTGTATTTTTAAGCTGTTTTCTCTTGCTGTTTCACCTGTGTAAATTCCCGTTTTTCTCTATAAACAGTTTAGACTAGCTTTTACTAGAAGTCCTCTGTACATATATGTCCAATACAAGCATATCAATATCAACACTCTTCATATTCACTAAATAATTGAAAATCTATATTATAGGGAGGACAATCGCTTTTTTTAACGATCTTTAACGCTTCTTCAAATTGAATATTCTGTGTTTCTGTAATTTCTCTAGCTCGATATTTATACCATAGATCCACAATCGATATATCACCTTCACGGATATATACATATTCTTTACTGAACTGCTTTTTCAAAAAACCCCATTGCCCTATCTCATAGGCAGCTACTGCAGCGCTTACTTGTATCTGCTCAATCTCTTTAACCTCAGACGGTAGCGATTCATAAAATTCCCATCCATCTTGAAAATATTCAGCCTCAATAAGTACATTGAGATAGTCAACCGCGAACTTAGATGATTGTGCAATCCCTCCATTTTCTATCGCTTTGCGAATATAAGTGATTGCTTTTTCGATATCTCCAGTTTTCTGATATAGCATGCCTAATGTACGGCTGATAATTGGAGATGACGATTCTTCAATTGCCTGTAGCAATGCCTTTATGCCCACCTCAACATTACCGTTTTCATATGATGCAACACCATAATGAAACAATAGCTCCGAAGAAGGTTTATGTGTTTGGTTTATCGCCTTTTCCATAATGTTGAGCCAACGTGAATCACACATATATGATGGAGGCATGCCTGTAGGCCACTCCGGAATGCAATTTGTTTCGAGAAGTGTTAGAAACGGAGTTTGCTCTTCGTCCAAAGTTTCCTCTGGGAACGATAGTCCCTTAGGAACTATACCTGGTTCTCTTTTCTGCTCCAAAGCGCCCCAGCCACTGCCATAATTCATAAATTCAACAGGAGGCAAATTGATCGATTTATTGAACTGTTTGTGCATTTGCAAAAGATGCTCTTTTGGTAGATGCTTGTTAATTCTGTTATACATATAACTACAGGCATCAGAATATGATTCTCCATGAGTCTGCCCATCATCGATGTCCAATCCACCAAATGCTTGTGTAAAGCTAATATGCGCTTTTTCTTGCATATCACCTCCATGAACCTGTGTAGGGAAAATACCAGATTGTATTTCTGTATAATAAGGTGAACCCTTTTCGGATAAAAAGTTTTGCCAATGCTGTCCGCCGTTTCTGTTACTCCAGCAAAACATTTTTCTGTATGGCATCTCAGGCGTAGATCGCTCAAAAAAAGAACTACCATCATCGTACGCTGCTGCCTCCCATGTTTGTTCAAATGTACTTTCATTTTGAAAGAAATATTCCATACTAAATGGGCAATTCTCCGGATAACTAACATCAATTTCATCTAAAGCTTTTGGTTTTGGCATGGTATCGTGTAAAAATGCATCATATTTTCCATCCGTGGGATGTGTCATTATTATTTCTTGATTTCCTGAAAGAACATGCATGTGGCGATTTTGCTCCACAGCAGTATTCGTCCACCAATAAAGCGATGTAGGCGTATCATGTGAGTTGAATATATTCACATGAGCATACAAACACTTTTCATTATCAGGCAAATGAAAATCAATTTGTAAAAATACCCCTTTTATGCGTTCGTATTCATACATGCGCAGAAATTCTTCACCTTGACTGTCCCGACAGCGTACAAAATACATAGGATCACAAGTTAAGGTCGTATGTCCATATTGTCCAACATTCCACTCAATTCCACCCGAGAACCAAGCATATCGTGTACCAATATTGCATGGTTGAAACACCGGATTGACATAAAGCAGTTCCTTTTGACGTGTTTTGTCAAATAGTGAATATAACCTACCACCATAATCAGCTAGAAAAGTAGCACGAAGATTATCGTTTTCCATTACAATGGTTTTTAATGTCATTGGACTTTTTTCTCTTTTATATTCATCATAAATCGTATACGGCAGAACTCTGTATCCCGTATTATATCCTAGACCGGTTTTCTCCTTTTCTTCAAGGCCGCTACCGTCTAGGTCACGATTCCAATTGGCATCACGAAAATATGGTAATGGATTGGTTGCTCCTAATTCTGCGCCGTTTAAAATTATATTTGAAGTTATAATTCGCATATATTACCCCTTAACGCCTCCACCTGTTATGCTGGAAATGATACGTTTATGAAGTGCTATATACAACACAAATGTTGGTAAGAACACAATAATGACTGATGCAAACATACCTGCCCAGTCACCTGTATACTTCATCGATTGTATCATTGAATATAAGCCAACAGCAACAGGTTTAACAGTGTTACCACTAGCAAATATTAAAGATAAGAAGTATTCATTCCAAATATTTATGAAGCAAAACACACTTAAAGTAATGATGCCTGGTTGTGCAAGCGGTAGCATGATCTTCCAAAAAGTTTTAATTGGTGAACATCCATCTATTCCGGCTGCTTCTTCATAGTGATGTGATAAGTTCGCAAAAAAGCTTAATAAGAATATTATAGCAAACGGTACATTTATCCCTGTGTAAAGGAATATCATCAAAACGCGAATAAATAAATCATTTGATAAAATGTTCAATCCAGCAACAAGCGAAAACAGCGGTAGTATTATCATAACAACCGGTACCCCCATAGCTGCTACAAGACCACTTTGTATAAACTTATTGGCAATAAATTTGAAGCGAGATAATGCATATGCAGCTGGCGCTGCAATAACAATCAACAAAAATGTAGAAATTGTAGAATAAAAAAGTGAATTCGTGAAAAACACGGATACATTTTGAGCATTCCATGCTTTTTCATAATTTTCAAAATGTAGCCCTGTTGAAAATTTAAATGCTTCTCCAGTAAAAATATCTCTTGTTGTCGAAAAACTTGCTGCTAATACCCAGCCCAGTACAATAAATGTAAATACAACCCAGAATATTAGTATTGCATAGCCGGGGATTAAACGTATCTCTTTTTGTAAATTGAATCTCGCTTTCATGCGGGATTTGTTTTTACCTCTTGTTATACTTTTCATTTCTATCCCCCATTCCTAGTATTCTAAATCGTCATTCTTAATCACAAAATTTGTGACTATAAACACAACGACAACAAAAATTGTTAATAATACACCCACAGCTGCACCCAATCCTGCATTTCGCTCAGTGATTGTATTGCCTGCACCAAATGTTTGTAGATACAAATAGACCATTGGTGTTATTGTTTGTTGATCTGCTGTAACAGTTGAAAATAGCTGTGACCAAACAAAAAACCCAACAGAGGATATACTCCACATAATAATATTTGTTTTCAGGACCCCTTTAATAAGTGGCCATGTTATAGTTGTAAACTGTCTCGGTTTACTCGCACCATCAATTGTGGATGCCTCATACATCTCTTTTGGTATTCTTTCAATTCCGCTTGAGAAAATAAGCATATGATATCCTACCATACCAAAGCTGTAGGCAATAAGTAATGATGTGAACTTCATTTCCGGCGACAGCCATGCAATGTTCGCCATTGTTTCCCATCCTACTTTTTGAAAAAATGTTGTAAACAAACCAAAACGGTTATTAAAAACATATTGCAACCACATTGTTGCAAGTGCAACAGCACTTACGATATTGGGCATATATATTACTGCTTTGAAAAAGCTTCTAAAACGTATTCCACTGTTGATTATCACTGCAAAGAGAAGTGCAATCGACATTACACCTAAACCACCAAATAACCATATGCGGAGAAGGTTCCATAGTGATGTTCTGAATAGATTAACACTTAAAAGTTTTTTAAAATTATCAATCCCAACAAATGTCCATGTGCTCACATCTGCTGTAACATGGGGAACATTATATGCACTCATTATCAGTGTTCTAATTATGGGATAAATAAATATTGCGAAAAACATAATAAGTGCAGGTGTTAGGAATACGATAATCATAAATCTGTTTTTTTTCTTCATTTTTATATCCTATCTAAAAGATTGATGCAGCAGCTTTTATAAAACTGCTGCACCCCTAAACTACTTTGTCTAACTCTTATTAACTACCAGCTTCCATAGCGTCAACAAACTCTTGAGCTGTCATCTGTCCTGCACAAAGTTTAATGAAGTTCTCTTTGAGTAAGGGAGTCATATCTACATTAGCTTCAGCATTTGCTGCCCATGAATAACGTTTAGTCAAGTTTTCAAAAACAACTTTTGCTTCTGCGAGTTGCACTGGCCACTCGGCATTAGCTGAGTCTACTGGAATACCCATTGACTCATTAGCAAGCATTGTATCAAATTCGCCTTTTGTGATATATTTGATGATTTCAAAAGCTTCTTCAGATACTAGAGAGTCTTTATTGATAGCCAGACACTGTGCGCCAAAGTTTGCTGCTTCAACACCATCTACACCATCAGGAACTGCTGGATAGTTAAAGAAACCCCACTTGAAATCTGGACCAGCTATTGCGTTAACTTCGTTAGGTAACCAAGTACCATTGATGTACATTCCAACTTCACCTAAAGCGAATTCGCCATTTTGGCCCATTGGCCATACATTTGAAGGAAGGTTTTCAGAAATATATCCAAGGGTAGCAAGCTCTTCATATTGCTGTGCCATTTTCAATACTGCTGGTTCTTCTGCCCATTTACCATTTGTAACAACATCTGTTACGCCATCTTGACCAACAAAGCGTGCTAAAGCATAACCATACCAAGCTGTCATATATGCATCGTCACATGTAAGTGGTGCGTAGCCGGCTGCCTTGATTTTTGCACATGCGTCAAGGAATTCATCCCATGTTTTTGGAGAACTTGTTACCCCAGCTTCTGTGAAGATATCCTTATTGTAAGCAAAAGCAAATACAAATGGTTGATAAGGAATACTCATTAGTGTTCCACCCGCAGCATCTCTACTTGCAGCGATCAAAGCATCATTTCCTGTTGCTTCATAGTCGTTTGCAGCCGAGAGAGCTTCAAGGTCCATGAGATAAGCACTCCATGTGCCGTTGACTCGATCGACATCTTCGTCAAACAGGTCAATAACCATACCACCATCAAGTGCAGGCTGGAGACCTTCACGTTGTCCTGTACGTCCCTTAAACTGTACATCAACCACATTACCAGTATCTGCCATGTAAGCATCTACAGCTTTCTGAATGACTATACCTTGTTTTTCAGTCGGTTCCCACATTGACCAGTATACTATAGTTTTTGCTTCTTCAACAGCTGGTGCATCAGTAGCTTCAGTTTTTTTGTCTTCTGTTTTAACTGGGTCTGAAGTCGTTTGAGTCGAATCTCCGCAAGCTGCGAATAAAAACACGCAGACAAGCATTAGTGCGATTACAGATAATAGTTTTTTCATTTAATTTTCCTCCTATTTTTTTTATATCAGATATTTTTCTGATATAAACTTTAAAAAAGATAACTGCGAATCTAATCGCAAGTTTTAACTTAAATTGAAATTATGTTACAGATAACCATGTAGCAACGTAGTTATCCTTTACATTAATTATATATTTATTATAGAAAAAATATTTGTGGTAAAATAGCAAGAATAATACGAAAAATAGAAAAATATTATTATAAAATGTTTTTTATTATTGTTTTTTTGATATTAGAGAGGTTCTGACTAAATAAAATATGCTGATTTAATATGATGATATTGCAATTATCAAAGACCAAAATTGAAGAAACAGCAGAAAATCGAATGAATCAGTACTTAATTATACACAGTATGCATTCATGTATAAAAAACAAGAATCACAAGTTCTCCGAGCCAGAAAATCTTTTTCAGACCTTAAACCCTTATTTCAGAATATTAGTAACTAAGTTCCGGATGGGTTTATCGTTTATTCTGTTTAATCGAGCAAAATTGTTAGACGGGCACTAGTTGATTATTCCATTATACACTATAATCATGCTCCTTTTTTATCTGTTTTCGATAATCACGAGGTGTGATTCTCTCTACAGCTTTAAAAACCTTAGCAAAATAATTATAGTCATTAATTCCAACCATTTCGGCGATTTCAGATATAGGATACTCGGTTTTTTCAAGAAATCTCTTTGCTGATTTTATTCGTTTGTTTCGCACCATTTTCATAATCGTTGTATCTTGGTTTTTTGCAAGAGAACAAAGCTTGGTTTTACTCATAGCAAGCGCATCTACCATTGAATCAAGCGTAATATCTTTTGTGTAATTTGTTTCAATATAAGCATTTACACGTTGAATGTCCGATAACGACGCTTTTTTCACCATACCATCAAGCCAAATGTACGCAGAACAAGCTTTCAATATGACTGCGCATGCCTTTATTTTTTGGTAGTCAAGGATATTTAATTTTTTAAATAATATTTCCAAAGAATCCTGGTCTTTGTACCATTCGAGGTTCGCCTTTGCCCTCAGCCACTGTCTATCTATGCTTTCTTCGCTAGCAAGAATTTGACCAAAAAAAAGATATGCAATAATTTCATCTTCATCAACAAGTTCGATGTCCTCATCTAACTCTTCAATAGGATCTTCTTCTTGGAGTTCTTCCAGGTCCTGAGCCTCCTCCTCTATTTCTTCTAACTCCTCATCTTCATCCACTTC
>JAGLOK010000059.1 GCA_023139005.1 Clostridiales bacterium
ATTAAGGAATTGCATTCAGTAAAACCATAGCAGAGTTTCCTCCTCAATGTTGTTTTAAGTAGCATCACCGTTACTTGTAATAATAGATAACATATTTAGGAGGAAGAAAATGATTATTGGCGTTCCAAAAGAGATTAAGAACAATGAAAACAGAGTAGCCCTTACTCCGGCAGGAGTCCATGCACTGGTATTACATGGACACGATGTGTTGGTACTTAAAAGTGCAGGTGAAGGTAGCGGCATTGCAGATGAACAGTATGTGCAGGCAGGTGCACGGATTATACTAAAAGTTGCAGATTTATTTGAGCAATCTGATCTCATTGTTAAAGTGAAAGAACCACTCGCAGAAGAGTATGACTTATTTAAAGAGGGTCAAGCGTTATTTACATATTTACATCTTGCACCCAACATTCCCCTCACAGAAGCACTTCTAAGAAAGAAAATTGCAGGTATTGCATACGAAACAGTCCAGCTTGCAGATGGTACACTTCCGCTGCTTATTCCAATGAGTGAAGTTGCAGGACGTATGTCTATTCAAGTTGCAGCCATGTTACAGCAATCATACTATGGAGGTGGCGGCATGTTATTGGGTGGTGTTCCTGGTGTTGCACCTGCGCATGTAGTAATCATCGGTGGTGGTATCGTAGGTTCCAACGCTGCAAAGATTGCAGTTGGTATGGGCGCAAATGTTACCATATTAGATATCAATCAAAGAAGATTAGCAGAGATTGATACACTCTACAATGGTAGAATCAATACCATCATGTCAAACTACTATTCACTGGCGCAAATGACAGCTAAAGCAGACGTCTTAATAGGCGCAGTGCTTGTTCCCGGTGCCCGTGCACCCAAGACAGTCACAGAAGAAATGGTACGCGGCATGAAAAAAGGTGCAGTCATTGTGGATGTAGCCATCGATCAAGGCGGCACAGTCGAGACCATTGACCGTATTACAACTCATGATAATCCATCCTATACAAAGCATGGAGTATTACACTATTCTGTTGCAAACATGCCGGGTGCGGTGCCACACACTTCAACATGGGCACTTACAGGAGTAACGCTTCCATATCTACTGAAAATAGCAGATCAGGGAGTAGAAGTATCGATGAAGGCATCCAAACCTCTATGTTTGGGACTCAATACCTATAAAGGTAATATTACGTACAAAGCAATTGCAGATGCTATGGGAAAGGAATATGTTCCCGCTGAAGAAGTCTTATAATAATTTATTGATATAGGCACCTTCGGGTGCCCTTTTTTTATAGTTTATGTTTTATTCCCATTTAAATAGCTTGACCGATAGTCCTGTGAATACTATTGTTATTGCAGATAATATTAGAATTTGTGAGGTATAGTCTCCTAAATTTCCACCTAGCCATATTCCTCTCATGAGTTCTACTGCGTAGGTTAATGGAAGAAATTTAGATATGGATATTACAGCTTTTGGCATGATTTGCAGTGGTATTGATACACCAGATAAAAATAGCATTGGGAAATAGATAATATATGCTATCGCATTTGCGGTTTTTGCATTTTTTGATACACTTGCTATAAACAAACCTATTGAAAATATACTAAGCAATATTAAGAAAAATGCCAGTATTGATTGAAATATGCTTCCGAAAAAATGAATATCAAATACTATTTTACCCACAACAAACAGTATTATCATACCAGCCAATGTTGTTATCAGGTTAACTATTAACTGTGATAGTAATACTTCCAGTGGTTTTACAGGGGTTATCATGAACCGCTTAAGTATTTTTCTTTCTCTATATTGCGCTAATGTCAAAGGTAGTGACATAAAGCCTGTTACAGAAATAATCATACATATATATCCGGGCATCGATACATCGACGCTACCAAAGCCACCATTAAAACCTGTTGGCTCGTTCCCATACATTGTCCCAAATAGAAGCAACATCATTACAGGAAAGACTAATGCAAAAAATAATGTCGAGAAGTCTCTTGCGCTAAGTTTTATTTCAATACCTACTACTTTTAAAAATCTTTTCATCAATCTATCTCCTTCCACTTCGTTCCGGTGAGTTTAAGATAGACATCCTCTAAGTTAGGACGATTTATATTAAGCTTTTTAAAGCTAATATTGTTATCTTTAAGTACCAGTATTATTTCTCCAATTACTTCTTCATCTTTAAAATACACAGTGTAGCTTTCATTATTTTTTACTATATTATTAATGTTCTTAATTTTTTTAAGAAGCTCGGTAACATCTTTTTTTGATTCAAATGTTACTTCCATATCAATATCCGAATTTTCCACAACTCCATCCACTGTATCCATTGCTATGATTTTGCCATCATGTATTATACATATCTTATCACACAGAAAAGCAGCCTCTTCCATGTAGTGAGTAGTCATGAATACAGTTCTGCCTTCATCTTTTAGCTCCTTTATGCACTGCCACATATCTCGTCTTGCGTTGGGATCAAGTCCAGTGGTTAATTCATCCAAAAATACAATTTTAGGATTAGCAATTAGAGCAAGTACTATTGCTATCTTCTGTTTTTGTCCGCCTGAAAGTTCCGACACATAGCTTTTTACTCTATCTGATAATTCAAACCTCTCCAATAATTTAATATAGTCAGTCGGAGTATCATACATTGTCTTAAACAAGTCGCACAGTTCATAGACTTTTATCTTGTCCTGATATGATGTCTCCTGAAGCTGTACACCAATTATGTTATATAGCTTTTCGTTATCTACAGCAGGGTCTAATCCCAGTACGTCAACCAAGCCGTTGTTTCTTTTTTTAAGACCTATTATGCATTCTATTGTAGTACTTTTTCCTGCACCATTTGGTCCAAGCATTCCAAATATTGTACCTTCTTCTACAGTAAATGAAATGTCATCAACTGCAAGTATAGAGCGATATTGTTTTGTTAGTCCGGATACTTCAATCACATTCATATAATTCCTCCTATATTAGTTTAATTCATTTAAAAGAATAATGTTATATTCTATATTGCAAATAAAATTCAACATATTCAAGGCATTCTAACATTCAAAGTATACTAAATCAATACTTAATTTGTTATCTTACATGTTTTTTTAACAGTGACCAAATTAGAATAGTAATACTCAGAGGTAATAATATATAATTTCTTAATAGCACACGGAGCTGTACCTGTCATATGCAAATCAGATAAAGGTTTTAAAAACTTTCCGATTACAATCCTCATTGTATATTCGAGTGCGATAAAAACACACATCAAAGGTATTATATTTTATAGCAATAACTATATAAAACAATCCGATTAACAGCTGTGACAATTCCCATAGTGCAAATATCATATAAATTACATGATTGGATCAGGATTGCCGTCAAATCTAATAATAGTTGCAATAGTATTTGCGCCACCATCTGGTGCAAAGATATGGATTAGACTTCTTCCAATGGTAACAACGGTTAAGAAATAAAAGATATAAACAATGACCTTATTAAAGTCATAATCATTGTTTGCGTTTTTTGGGAAAAGCTTATCCATGACCAATACTCCTTCTTGGTTGATATTCATCTAGTTTGATTATAAAATAGAAAATATATGATTACAATCATAAGCAATGATAAGGAGGCAACCCATGAACGAAGTGCAATTAGAATTATCCTGCATTGCAGACGAAGACAAACAGCATTTTGGTGGAAATCAGCATTGGTATAAGGCAAAGTGGCACTCCGTCAGTGGATGTGGTCCAACAGTCGCTGCAACTATATTATCGCATCTGGCGGAGAAGCATCCGCAGTGTCGTGCGTTATATAAATATGACTTTCCACTCAACAAAACAGATTTTGTAAAGCATATGGATGAAGTAAGGGAATATGTAAAGCCCGGTGTCGCAGGACTCACTTCAAAGAAGTATTTTGCATGCGAGGTGAAACGATTTGCAGAGAGCCGCGGTGTTACATTGTCTACAATGCTTATTAACAAAAGCGCTAACTCCGATGAAGCGTTCCAGCAGATCAAGCAATCCATAAATGCAGGCTTTTCTCTAGCGCTTTTGATACTAAGGAATCCAAATAAGGAAATTGAAGAATTTACATGGCATTGGATGGTGGTCATAGGCTACAAAGAGGATAAGAAGATTGTTACGACATCATGGGGTAAGATATTCGATTTAGATTTTGACTTAGTGTGGAATCATACGAAGAAGAACTCTTCTGGATTGGTTCAAATAAGCATATAATTTGACAAAGAACATATCCCACCATATAATGAAAAAACAAAAAGGAAATACAAATGCATAAGGCAACGCAATTCAAAACTTATTCTTATCCAAACAACTACTATTATTTTAGTGGTTATTATGTGAGTCTAAATTGAATTAAGAAAGCCTTATCCGGGCAAGCAACAAAACACATCAAGAGGAATACCCGGAAAGGGAATTCCTCTTTTAATTTACTTTTGTAACTATTGAACTGTAGCGACCGATGCGCAATATGCGCACATGTAAGACGGAAGGAAATACTATGATTATCATGTTAAAACCCAATTCAACAGACGACAAGGTGATACACCTATCGGAGGTAATCTCCAACATGGGTGTGGAAGTGATGCGCAGCGATGGCACAGAGCATACTGTATTACATCTCATTGGAGATACCTTGCGCATTGACAAATCCATTATTGAAGCCGATGAAATCGTCCACAAGATCATTCGTGTACAGGAGCCATACAAGCGTGCAAACAGGCTCTTTAAGCAGGAAGATACCATCATAAAGGTTGGAGAGCATACCATCGGTGGCGATGAATTTATGGTGATTGCAGGGCCATGTTCAGTTGAAGGTGAAGAGGAAATTGTAGCTATTGCAAAAATGGTTAAAGCTGCAGGTGCTAATTATTTACGTGGTGGTGCATTCAAGCCCAGAACATCTCCCTATAGCTTCCAGGGTTTAGAAGATGAGGGAATAAAGTTTCTACAAACTGCAAAACAAGAAACAGGTTTGCCTATAGTCACTGAGATTTTGTCACATGATAAGATACAGCTTTTTGTGGACAATGTAGATATCATCCAAGTAGGTGCACGCAATATGCAAAACTTTCAGTTGCTTAAAGAACTAGGAAAAGTGGATAAACCCATACTCTTGAAGCGGGGTATGGTTGCAACTATTGAAGAGTGGTTGATGAGTGCTGAATATATCATGTCGGAGGGCAATCCCAACGTCATCTTATGCGAACGAGGAATCCGTACATTTGAAAACTTTACTCGCAACACACTTGATATAAGTGCAATTCCGGTAGTAAAAAGGCTCAGTCATTTACCTGTTGTTGTTGATCCATCTCATGCAGGTGGTAAATGGTGGTTGGTAGAACCATTGGCAGAGTGTGCAGTAGTCGCTGGTGCACACGGAATAGTTGTTGAAGTGCATGCAAATCCTGAAAGTGCATGGTCTGACGGCGGACAGTCGTTAAAGCCAAAGAAATTTGAGAAGATGATGAAAGAGATCAAGATCTTAGCCAAGATGAAGGGTAAGAGAATCTAAATAATAAAAGCAGCGCTTTATGTGAAATATTATTTGACAATTATGAAGACAATTCATATAATGATATAAACTACAAAATAGGTGTAACAATGCAAAATAGCATACAAGTTAAATTCGAATATGGTTATTTTAAAAGCTTTTTCTTTTTTAGAAACAGCTACTTTATGAACGAAAAAATTGAATTTAAAAGTGCCTATCCGGGCAACTGCTAAAAACTTAGATAACATTGAACACAAGAGGAAACCCGGATAAGGGTTTCCTTTTTACTTTATTAGGCAATTGAAAGGACAAAGAAAATGATTATAATGTTAAAACCCAACTCAGAGGAAGAAAAGATACAAAAGCTTATTGAACAGATTGAGAAAAAAGGTCTTCATGTTCAGCGAAACAATGGTGTAGACTACACAGTGCTTGCGCTCATTGGTGATACTGCAGGATACAATAGATCCTCGCTTGAAGTCAATGAGATTGTACACAAGATTATCCGCGTACAGGAACCGTTTAAGCGCGCCAATAGACTTTTTCATCCACACAATACAATCATCAAGATTGGTAACCATACCGTTGGTGGTGATGAATTCATGGTTATTGCAGGCCCGTGTTCTGTAGAAAGTGAAGAACAAATCGTTGGCGTTGCAAAGCAAGTTAAGGCGTCCGGAGCGCAGTACTTGCGAGGTGGTGCATTCAAGCCTAGAACATCACCCTATAGCTTCCAAGGTCTTGAAGAAGAGGGACTGAAGCTGCTGCAGATTGCCAAAAAGGAAACAGGACTTCCAATTGTATCGGAAATTCTCTCACATGATAAGATTGGATTGTTTATGGACAATGTGGATATCATCCAAGTGGGTGCACGCAACATGCAAAACTTTCAGTTATTGAAAGAACTCGGTAAGGTGGATAAACCCATTATGCTCAAACGCGGCATGGTTGCAACTATTGAAGAATGGTTGATGAGTGCTGAATATATAATGTCGGAGGGCAATCCCAACGTCATTTTATGTGAACGTGGTATCAGAACTTTTGAAAACTTCACCAGAAACACACTCGACATCAGTGCAATCCCAGTAGTTAAAAGGCTTAGTCATCTGCCTGTTATTGTTGATCCATCTCATGCAGGTGGTAAGTGGTGGCTTGTAGAACCACTTGCAAAAGCTTCTGTTGTAGCAGGTGCAGATGGTATAGTTATTGAAGTGCATCCAAATCCTGAGGAAGCATGGTCAGATGGTGGACAATCATTGAAACCCAAGAAGTTTGATCGCTTGATGCGCGAGATTGAAGTGTTGGCACGTACAGAGAGTAAAACACTTCTTCCCAAAAAAGAAGTGAAATCATGGTAAGCGACTTTAGTGACAAATCAATATTAATTGTCGGCTTAGGGCTCATGGGAGGATCTATTGCAAAGGCGCTCCAAGATAAGGATCATGGACCCATATGGGCAATAGATATTGATGTTGATGTTTTAACAAAAGCAACAAATGATGGACTCATTGACAAAGGTTTTACAGATGCAAAAGATATTGTAGCAGATGCAGATTTCATTATTGTGTGCTTATACCCACAGCAAGCAGTTGCATTCATCAATGACAATATGCAAATGTTCAAACAAGGTGTAGTAATAACAGATATTTGTGGTGTAAAGAAGCCGATTATTGATGGTGTGGTGCATAATTTAAGAAAGGATATTGATTTTGTACCTGCACATCCCATGGCAGGAAGTGAACGAAAAGGATACGCATGTTCCTATGCTGAATTATTTGAAGGATGTCATTATATTATGACACCGATAGATAGTAATACCGATGAGGCGATTGCATTGGTAGAGTATTTTGCAATGAAGCTGGGTGCACATAATATTGTAAAGATTGATCCATCAAAACATGATGAATACATTGCATACACCAGTCAAATACCGCATGCGCTCGCAATCGCCTATATGCATTCATCAAACGAACGTGATGTAACACCTTATGCAGGCGGCAGTTTTCGCGATGTCAGCAGGGTAGCGCTAATCAATGAAGTCATGTGGACGGAGCTATTTAATCAAAACAAAAAAGAGTTAGTTAGTGAACTCAAGGAACTGCAAAAGCAGTTGGGGATTATCACAGATTTAGTAGAACAACACGATAGTAAGAAACTCAGAGAATACATGAAAAAAGGTGCACAGATAAAGGAGAATTACGATGCCACAACTGATGGTTGATGTTGGACACACAAAGTATCCATTGCATATAGAACAGGACGGCATATATAAAGTTGGGAATTATGTTAAAAAGCAATTCCCCACATCTTGTGCTGTTATCATTACAGATAGCAACGTTCAAGCACTTTATGCAAAGCAGGTAGAAGATAGCCTAGATAATAGTAGCATCAAGCATCACACTATAGTATTGTCACCAGGAGAGCCTACCAAGTCATTTGAAGTACTCATTGA
Source organism: Clostridiales bacterium (assembly GCA_023139005.1). Lineage (GTDB taxonomy): Bacteria > Bacillota > Clostridia > Christensenellales > UMGS416 > JAGLOK01. The sequence continues at coordinate 7,938 of JAGLOK010000059.1, forward strand.
TGTTTACAATAAACTTATTGCATTGGGAATACAAAAAACAGATGTAATTATTGCACTTGGTGGTGGTGTCATTGGAGACCTTGCAGGTTTTGCAGCATCCTCCTATTTAAGAGGTGTCAATTTTATTCAGATTCCAACAACACTACTTGCACAAATTGATAGTGCCATTGGAGGAAAAGTTGCAGTCAATCTTGATACTGGCAAGAATCTGGTCGGTGCATTCTATCATCCCAAATTTGTAATCATTGATACACAAGTACTAAAAACTTTATCTGATGATGATTTTGCAGGTGGCATGGCTGAAGTCATCAAAACAGGAGCAATTTATGATGTTGCTTTATTAAATACTATAGAAAGTCACGCAGGACGCTCACATATCATGAAAGTTATTGATGATGTTGTGCATAGATGTTGCGCAATCAAGGCAGAAGTTGTGAAGCAAGACGAACTGGACAATGGACTTCGAATGATTCTAAACTTTGGACACACCTTAGCCCACGCAATAGAGAAACTTCCAGACAACACCTTCACACACGGGCAAGCAGTAGCTATCGGAATGGTTCAGTTTGCCAAGTTAGGTGAACAGATGAACATAACGTCCATCGGCACATCAAATACACTACAAAAAATCGTGCAGTCATTCGGACTGCCTTACGAGATAGTAGCTGACAAAGATAAACTGATTGATATCATGAAAAGAGATAAGAAAATTAGAGATGGCAAACTAAATCTCATCTTATTACGCAAACTTGGTGAAGCCTGTGTGAATCCAATACCCATATCACAAATAGGAGAACTATTATGATTATTACACCATCACGGCTTCATGGAGATATCACGGCACCACCTTCAAAGTCCATGGCACATAGATCTATTATCGCAGCAGCGCTGGCTGAGGGCTTGAGCTTCATATCCAATATCGAGTTGTCCGATGACATCATGAGCACAATAGAGGCAGTCAAACTATTAGGTGCGAAAGTCACACTGTCTGTTGATGAAAATGAACGCATACAGCTAGCCATTCAGGGCATTGCAGGTGAATCAAAAGAGCGTATGCCTCACATTAATTGCAGAGAGTCAGGCTCTACATTACGTTTTATGATTCCCATAGTGCTTGCATCAGCAGGAGGCGGTATATTCGACGGAGAAGAATTGCTACCCAAGCGTCCAATAGACAGTTATGAAAAGATTTTTACAGCACAAGGCATCAATTGGCATTGTCAAAGCGAGAAGGATAATCTACCACTTAAAATTGAAGGCACTATGAAGAGTGGAGAATATGCACTTCCCGGAAATATCAGCTCACAATATATAACTGGATTATTATTTGCATTACCGCTGTTGGATGGTGATTCCCAAATTACTATTCAAGGCAATTTGGAGTCTGCAAGTTATGTCGATATGACCATTCAAATGCTTGCGCATTTTGGTATCCAGATTGATAAAAATGAAGATACATATATAATAAAAGGGAACCAGCAATACAAACAATCGCGCTATCGTGTTGAAGGAGACTGGTCGCAAGCAGCATTCCTCATCATAGCAGGAATACTGGGAGACGGTACCAAGGTACATGGATTGGATGCACATTCAAAGCAAGGTGACAAAGCAATTATGGATATTGCACAGAAAATGGGTGCAGATATAAAGACGATAGATGGTGTAGTCCATGCAAGCAAATCAAAGCTCATAGCCTGTGATGTGGACGTTTCCCAATGCCCCGACTTAGCTCCAGCAATAGCAGCAGCGATGTCTGTTGCAGATGGTAAGAGCACGATATTCGGTGGTCAGCGATTAAAGGTTAAGGAATCTGACAGGATTATGTCAGTTACAAATGCGCTCAATAATTTGGGAGCGAAGGTCACACCTACCGATGATGGAATGGTGATTGTAGGGAAGAAGACACTTTCAGGAACTCAGACAGATGCACCTGCTGATCATCGTATCGCGATGATGGTAGCAGCCGTTTCCCAGATGTGCAACGGACAGTTCATACTGACAGGCGCTGACAGCGTCAACAAATCTTATCCATCGTTTTGGGATGAATTTGTAGCCTTAGGAGGAAAAATATCATGAGTAGTATGTGGGGAAGAAATATCAAGATATCGATTTTCGGTGAATCACACGGTAAAGCGATTGGAGTCGTGATTGACAACCTACCCTCTGGAATCGCATTGGACCTCAACGAAATAAATCATCATATGAAGCGTAGAGCGCCGGGTCAGCATGCTTGGGCAACCCCCAGAAAAGAAGATGATGAAGTCGAGATATTAAGTGGGTTTTTCAATGGATACACAACGGGAACTCCCCTTAGTATGATTGTTCATTCAAAGGATAGAAAGTCGTCAGACTATGATCAATTAAGAAATCTTCCGCGCCCAGGTCATGCAGACCATACAGGACACATTCGCTATGCAGGGTTTGAAGACTTTCGTGGAAGTGGACATTTTTCGGGAAGACTCACCGCAGCAGTCGTCATGGCAGGCTCTGTTGCACGCCAAATTCTTGCGCAAAAAGGTGTAAACATCGCAGCACATATCAAGAAAATCGCTGGAATTGAGGATGAACCCATCGATACCATACATCCCCAGGATATCTTACTTAACGAACTGAAAAACAAACAATTTGCAGTCATTAATGATGCGATTGGAGCTCAGATGAAGGAAGCCATTGCAGATGCAAGAGATGACAGCGATTCTGTAGGTGGTGTTATTGAAGCTGTTGCAATCGGTATCAAGGCAGGAGTAGGATCTCCGATGTTTAGTGGTGTTGAAAGCATCGTATCGTCAATCTTATTTGCAGTGCCAGCAGTCAAAGGTGTAGAGTTTGGTGCGGGATTTGCGATTTCAGATATGCAAGGCAGCACTTCAAACGATGAGTACACCATGACTGATAATGGAATCAGTACTATAACCAACAACAATGGTGGAATTATCGGGGGTATTACCAATGCTATGCCTATCATTGTCCGTGTTGCAATCAAGCCTACAGCTTCCATCGGAAAAGAGCAAAATACAATCAATATGAAAACAGGCACACCGCAGAAGTTAAAGATTGACGGTCGACACGATCCATGCATCGTTCCTAGAGCAGTTCCTGTCATTGAGTCCGCACTAGCTATTGCATTGTTGGATTGTTATATGGACAAAGCCTCGAGGAAAGGATAGATGATGGATTTAGAGCAAATCAGAGCCGAGATCGACAAAGCAAATCGCAACATTGTTGGTGTGTTTGAAGATAGAATGGACTTAGTGGGCGATGTTGCGCAGTATAAGATAGACAATAATATCAAGATTCTGGATAGACAGCGCGAACGTGATATTATTAAATCCATGCTCCAGCATGTACACAATGAAAAGCACAAGCCTTTTGTAGCACAGTTTCTTGAAAATCTAATGATGCTCAGTCGCAAGATGCAGCATGACATCATAAAAGAGAATGTAAATGTGACAATCGATGAACCAACAATAGACAGTAAAAACCCCACCGTTGCATATCTCGGATTACCAGGTTCATTTAGTGAGATTGCAGTAGTTGAATATTTTGGAGACAGCACTAGCAACCAGAGCACGAAATCTTTCTCGCAAATCATAAAAGGTGTTGAAAATGGTAGGTATGATATGGCGATGATTCCCGTTGAGAATTCATCAACCGGCAGTGTTAATCAAGCAGTAGACCTACTTATTGACCATGATGTACAGATCATTGGAGAGCACATAGTTCATGTAAGACATTTTCTTCTGGGACTCAAAGGTTGTGATATGAACGATATCAAAACTGTAGTTTCACACCCACAGCCGATAGAGCAGTGCAGAGAGTTTATTGATGATAACAGTTTGCTTGCAGTTCCATTTGAAAGCACTGCAAGTGCTGCAAAGCACGTTATGCAGAGCAATGATGTTTCTCTTGCTGCGATTGCATCAAAACGTTCAGCGGATATATATCATCTGGATATCATTAAAGAAGATATCCAAACCAACAATAGCAATTACACACGCTTTGTAGTGTTATCAAAAAATACAGACAATAAAGACGATGCAGACAAAATATCACTTATATGCACCATCGATCACAAGCCGGGTTCACTACACAATCTAATTGATATCTTCTCGCGTCATCAGCTCAATTTATTGCAATTATTTTCAAGACCCATTCACAACATGCCTTGGAAATATCGATTTCACTTAGATTTTGCAGGAAATATGAATGATAAAAATGTTCTTGATGCACTTGAGGAAGCACAAAATTATTGCATATCGCTAAAAGTTCTGGGAAATTACAAGAGTTGGAGTTCTCAAGATGCATAAGCATTATGGTCTGCTCGGGAGAAAGCTTTCACATAGCATATCTCCCAAGATTCATGAGATGATTTTCAAACATACAGATCTTGAAGGAGACTATGCTTTATACCCAACCGAGCCTCAAGATATTGAATGCTTTATAAAACATCTCATAGAAAAAGATATCTCAGGACTGAATGTTACCATCCCATATAAAAGCGATGTTATGGATTTTCTTGATGACATATCATGTGAAGTCCAAAAAATTGGTGCAGTCAATACTATTTTACCTACCACGATAGGTATACATGGATATAATACTGATTACTTTGGTGTTAAGTGTATGCTCGATTTTGCAAAAATCGAGTGCAAGAACAAGAAAGTCATGGTGCTTGGAACAGGAGGATCTGCACGTACGGTTGTTGCATTACTCAAAGACTTTCATGCTCAACAAATTACCCTAGTCAGTCGCAACAAACAACGGACACAAAACATATTTAAGGATTTACAGGTGATAGATTATAGTGAAATAAATAATAATCACATGGGTGACATCCTCATCAATACAACACCGGTTGGCATGTATCCCAATATAGATGGATGTCCGCTTGACGATGTCATCATCAAAAGTTTTGGTGAGGTAGTGGATTTGATTTACAATCCGATAGAAACAAGGCTTTTATCTATTGCACGGCAAAATGGTGCAAAGCATGTCAATGGTCTTTATATGCTCATTGCACAAGCGGTCAAAGCTCAGATGATTTGGAATGATTGTTTGATATCCGATAACGTGATTGAAGATATCTATAACGAACTAAAGGAAACGCAGTATGTGTAACAGTAAAAACATCGTACTCATCGGTATGCCAGGCTGCGGAAAAACAACGCTAGGCAGAATCCTTGCAGAAAGACTGGGTTATGACTTTGCTGATATGGATTATTTGATTGAAGTAAAGTTTGGGAAAATAGACGACTTATTTACTCAAGGCGAAGACAATTTCAGACAAAAAGAAACGCAAATTGCAAAAGAAGTAGCAAAAGAAAACAAAACTGTCATTGCAACAGGTGGTGGAATCGTCACACGTGCAGAAAATATGGAGGCCTTGTCGCAAAATGGTATCATCGTATTCGTTGACAGAGAGCTCAGTGAGATTATCCTTAACATGAATTGGAACAATCGACCACTGCTCAAGGATAATAAAGATCACCTAGAAGTGTTGTACAATCAACGGATTACTTTATATAATAAATATAGTGATATACACTTAAAGAGCGAGCCTACAGTTGATGAAACATATAAAAAACTACTCAATGCGCTCAAGGAGGCATTATGATGAAAATTCTTGTACTCAATGGTCCCAACATCAATCTTCTGGGAAAGCGTGAGCCTGAAATATACGGTAACAATAGTTATAAAGCTTTGTGCGAAGCAGTAGAAAAAGAAGCCAAAGCGCTTGGAGTAGCGGTAGATATTGTACAAAACAATTCAGAAGGTGAATTGGTAACGATTCTGCAACAGGCCGATGATGTTTATGATGGTGTTGTCTTTAACCCAGCAGCCTATACGCATTATTCGATTGCATTGCTTGATACTATCAAAGCAATTGGTATTCCAGTCATGGAAGTTCATCTTTCTGATATTCACAAAAGGGAAGATTTCAGACGCCATACAGTAACTACAGCGGCATGTGTCGGACAGGTATGCGGATTGGGTATAGATAGTTATATTGTAGGAATGCGTAAGTTATATGATTATATTTTTTAGTGCTACAGATTCGACAAAATGACATCTCTTAGATGTTGCAAGAATTCTTTTTCGTTTGCTTTTTTCAAGTTTGATGTTTCAATGGGCTTTGAGATAATGCACTTTGCACGTGTTGCGTGGATGCGTTTGCCGTTGTATGATAATATCTTGTGAGAGTTATCAATAGTAATTGGAACGATGGGAACACCGCTTTTTATTGCCATGCGAAGCCATCCTTTTTGAAATTCAAATGTTTCTTTACCATCATTCAACTTTCCTTCAGGAAATACGACCATGGATTGTCCATTATTAAGGTTTTCGGTGGCTTGTGAGATGCATTGAAATGACTGACGTATATCGCTCCTGTCGATGAATACACATCCCATATATTTCATCCAAGTACGCAAAATAGGGGCTCTTTGATAGTCGGTGATGGTTACAAATCCTTTAGGTTTTTTGATAAATCCTTGGATGATGAAGCTATCCATGTGCCCTTGATGATTACTTACAAACAGTACGGGCTTATCTTTTGGAATGTTTTCTCGACCGACTATTTGCATTCTTGAACCGGACAGGTAAAACATCAGCTTTGATAGACGTAGTATGATCACATTTGATAGTGCATTTCTTTTATCAATCTTTCCACGAAGATGAAAGTACTTTGCACATAGGATTACAGGGTATGTCAAAATAAGATAACTCCATGCAGCAGCAAACCACATTACTCTTCTTACATTTGCCATAACTCATACTCCTTTCTTCGATTTATACACATTATACAATATTTTTTCAAATATGATAGCACATTTCATGCTTTATATTAAAAAAGAGTTAGAACACGTATTATAATTACACATGAATATGCTGATATGGTATGATAATATGTAATATTCTATTAAGATAAGAGGAGCTAATATGATACTTGAAACAAGGAATCTGAAGAAATATTTTAAGAAAATAAAA
>JAGLOK010000006.1 GCA_023139005.1 Clostridiales bacterium
CCGACTCTACTTCTTTAGAAGCAACACCTACATCTGCACCAACACTATCAAACCATGCAATCATCAATAATCTTTCAGAACAAGTAAACCAGGGCTCCAATGTAGAAAATGGAGGTCAGGTATATTCTGCTGACAATCAAATATACTATATTCAAGAAGGTATATACTGCATGTCAGAAAGCGGTGAAAACATCACTCAAATCTCTGAAATTCAAGATGCGCTCTATATTAGTAAAGTCAAAGGTACCTTATATTATGTATCGTCTACAGACTATAATGTATATAAACTCAACATCACAACACAAATTGAGCCTACAAAACTCGGACTTGAGGGTGCATATTTTCTAACTGTTATCGGTGACTTTCTCTACTATCAATACGCCATTGGAGCAGATGCTGACTATTGTTTGTATCGTGCCAATAAAGATGGCAGCGATCCTGAAAACTTAGTAATCAAAAGTAGTGCCTTTTGTACCGACGGCAAGAAGATATATTACGCAAACAAAGAAGATGACAACACTCTTTACGCTTATAATATCGCAACTGTTGAAATCGAACAGCTATCCAATAACACAGCAAAGCAAATCAATGTCGTTGATAACTACTTATACTACATTAACCGTACAACAGAGCACATTACCAAGCTGAACTTGGACACGCAAGAAAGTGTTGTATTGTATGACACACATGGTCAATACCTAAACAACAATGGACAAGTTCTTGTATTTGCAGATAATGAAGGAATTTCAACAATGGGCTTTGATGGAGAAGACATCCTACAGATACTGGAATATAGCGATGTCAACGGACTAAATGTAGTTGGGGACTATATCTTTTTTGCATCCTATCTGAATAATTCCAACGAAAAGATATTTTACATCAAAACAGATGGAACGGCACTTTCAGAACCTCTTCCTATATCCTCGCTATCTATAATAAAGAACTTTGATTTTGAAAATCGAATCATAACTGTAGACTTTGTAGAGCGATTATCCGGTAGTGAAGCCATTGAAGAATATTCAAAAGACTTCAGTCTATCAATAAAAAATGCAGAAGAAGCACTCGTTGCAACAGATGGTATATATATGCAAAACTCTAACGATAAACAAAGAGAATATAAGGTCTCCGACCTTACAAAACTCTTCTTGTCAATCAAAACAGATGGCTCCTTTGACCCGGAAGGATATGAAGCAGATTGCACAATTTTAAAAGAAATCTACGCAATCGATGCAACGCATATATTGGAACAACTCTTTTATATTACCGGATTTGATGGCGAGGTATTGGAACTAAGGCAATTCTACGAAGAGTAATTTAACATACTACTGTAATTGCAGCATAGTCCATCGCCCTTCAGTGTCAAAGCGCGTTGCACCCATTGAATAAAATGCAATCAACTTCTCCTCATCAAAATCAACCAGTAAATACTCCGCATCATAGGTTTGTGCAACATCGATAATCTCAACCGCGGTAAGATCATCAAATACTTGCTTATTTCGAATGTAATATCCATTCTCATCGGTAGTCACTGCCTTAAGCGATGATAAACGATCTACCCATTCCTTCATTCCTTCATCGGTAAAGGGCATGTTCTTGAATGCAACGACTGATGCACGTAGTGAAAATATCCTGAAGTATGCAGTGGAAATATCATTGGGATCGCCTAGGAATATCACGTCTTTCTCTGTTTTCTCGTTAAATCGTTGTGCTAATGCCTGCACAGAAAAATCAACATCCGAAAGGGAGATGACGTATTTGGGACTCTTTATCTTCAACCCTGTAAAGTTACCTGTAATATCCACCCATGGAATCATAATAATCCCCAGTGCCAAGAGGGCGGCTATAATCTTAATAAAGTGCTTCTCACCTTTTTTGTCCTTCAACTCATCCACCATAACGGTAACTGCCAGCAATATAATATAGGCTACGATGTACATTACTTTAACCAACAGTGCAATATTTGCTGCGTACAATGATATGGTCAATATCACCAATACAATCGATGCCATGTGTAACAGCACTTGTAGGGATGTAATGTTTTTCTTTTTTGCATACCTATTAAATAATAAGTATACAGCAATCAAAAGTAACAGTATCCCACTGTAAGTCTTGATGTTCATCTGGGGAAGGGTAGCCATAAAAATGACTAATGCTGCCGCATAATACTCCTTTTTCCCAATGAGCCTAAAGACACTATAAGAAAGGATGATTGCCAAAAAGAAACGATAGATAAATACATTTCTTGCAGGTTGCAGCTTTGCAATGAATGCAACAGGTATGATTTCGACAAACACAAAATTAATCAGCAAGATACCCGCCATCAATCCTGTAGTGATGAAGAAGAACGCTTTTATCTTCTTGTATATCTCACTGTCCTTTGCACTATAGTAAAATACTAAAAATACAGCTGCCATATAGCAGATATAATTAACCCACTCCAGTTTCTCCCATGTTGAGGGCACATGATGATGTGGATGGCGCAAATAGGCATGAATCTTCACAAATGCATCGTTGCTTAAAATCCCTGTGCCTGTGGTGCCAGATAGAGTCATCATCGCAAAAATAGCTATTGCACTTGCTATCCAAATAAGCGGTGCGATAAGTAACTTATAGTTCTTGCTTTTGACAGCTTCAATAATGATGAAAACCAAAACAAATGCTGCACAATAACTCCCTGCTGTAAAGTGAATGAGCGTAGCAACTGCAAAAACAATAAATGCTTGATACCACTTTTTGTCCAATGCTTTGACAAAGCCCCATACGCCGATACTAAAAGCTAGCTGTGCATAATAAAACGATGGATACCAGATGGGATTGCGACCAATACGAAGTCCCGAAAGTGCATATAATGCAAAAAACATCACTGTACCTGCAACTATATAGTACTTTTCTCCTGCAATTCTTTTAGATGTTGCGATTATCGCTGCTGCGAATATGATCACTGTAATGATATACCCTACAAGCGATAGTGCTTGCCATGAAATGCCTATCTTTAGAAATAACGCCATGATATTGTCAGATATGCTTTGCGCGTTAGGACGCACAAATTCCATTATCGAGAAGTCATTAGTGAAAATGCCATCATTTGCGATAGCAAGTGGTGTTGCCATATAGGTACTCAAATCCCCTGTGATATACGTTACCCCTGCAAGTAATACAACAACAGTAACTAAAAATATGGATAGCCATAAATCTATTTTTCTTTTGCTTCTTGCTTTGATCATATTATTCCCCATTATTTATATTTCGATACGTCCTGCGATGGCTCTACCCAAGGTAACTTCATCTGCATACTTTAAGTCTGAGCCAACGGGTACGCCATGTGCAATACGGGTCGCCTTAATCCCCAACGGTTTGATGAGCTGTGAGATATACATTGCTGTGACTTCCCCTTCTACATCGGGATTGGTTGCAAGGATGACTTCCTTAACTCCTTCAAGACGTGTGAGTAATTCTTTGATTCGAATATCATCCGGACCTCTGTTTTCACTAGGTGAGATCGTACCGTGTAGCACATGATACTTGCCACTATACTCTCCAGTGTTTTCCATAGCAGCCACATCACGCGGATCACCTACAACACATAGTATATCTGATTTTCTTTTACTATCACGACAGATACTGCATTTAAATTGGTCTGAATAATCGCCACAATCAAGGCATAGCACAATGCTTTGTCGTGCTTGGACGATTGCATCAGATAGCGCAATAGCTTCATCCTCTTCAGACTCGATAACATAGTATGCCAATCGTGCTGCTGTACGCCTACCTATACCCGGTAGTTTTGAAAACTCATTGATTAACTTTGCAAGTGGTTCAATAAATCCGGTCATTAGAACATCCCTGGCATTCCTGCAGAGAATTTCCCCATCTTCTGCTGAGTTTCCTTATCTGCCTTTCCCACTGCTTCATGAATAGCAGCTACAATCATATCCTCTAACATCTCAACATCATCAGGGTCAACGGCTTCGGGTTTAATGTTGATTGATAGCAGCTCTTTTGCACCATTGACTTTGGCTGTTATCATTCCGCCGCCTGATGCTGCTTCAAACTCCATTGTGGACAATTCCCCTTGTGCTACTTCCATATCTTTTTGCATTTGTTGTGCTTGTCTTAATAGGTTTTGCATGTTGCCCCCGCCTGCCATGCCGCCTCTATTGCCTCCACGTTTTGCCATTTTGTATCCTCCAATTATTCTTCATGTTCAACCGATACCAAACCCTTTGGGAATGCGCTGTATACTTCTTGCATAAACGAATCCTCATCTGCATTGAGCTTGATGATCTTGACATCGACTATAATGTTTTTGTCTGTGATTTTCTTGAGTGCTTTTTTTAATATCTCTGAAAGTTCTTTGTCTGCAAATCGATCTGCTGATGCGTTATCGGATACATCAAAGCCGATCCTTAATATGTTACCACCATACCCAGTTACTGTTGCCTTTTTCATGGCAGTAGTAAGGCGCATTTTCTTCTGAGTGCGAATCTCATCGATGGCTTTACTCCATATTTTCTTACCTTCATCGATATCTTGTGTAGTTATTTTATCCTCTATACCTATTGCTGTTTCTTGAATTGTACTTACAGTGATATCTTCATCAACAGTAGGGATATCCGTTTTTTCATCCAGTTTCTCTTCTTTGTCACACGGTATAATTGCATCTTCTTTTATGCTTTCTTTTTCTTCTATTAAAGTTGTCTTTTCAAAATCCGCATCCTTTACCGGAAAAAACTCTTCTTGAGGTGCTTGTGCTTGACTTTTGTTACTGATCACGTTTTGGTTTGCATTCTCTAGCCTTTTCTCCAGGCGTTCAATTCGCTTAATCAACGCATCATAGCTTTGCTCTTTTTGTACTCTACATGCTTTGGCAACTGCGAGTTCCAGCCATATTTCAGGTCGTGCAGCATAACGTAAATCATTTTCAAGAGTTGAAAACAACTCCAAGCACTGTAGCACAGCGCCAGATGAAACGCTTTGTGCGATCATGATGTATCTCTGCGCTGTTGCATCATCTGTCATCAAGTCTTCACCGATGTTCTTTGATTTCTGAGCGATATATAAATCCCTGAACATCTGCATCAAATCTGTTGCGATGGTAGATGCAGAGCATCCTTTTTCAATCATGTAGTGAAGCCCTTTGATAGCACGTGCAAACTCTTCTTTGAGTATGGAATCACATAATGCAAAATACAATAACTTATCAGCTGATCCTAGCATCTGAGATACCAAACTAACATCAATATTGTCTTTGCCCATAGCCAACATCTGATCCAATAGCGACAGTGCATCGCGCATACCACCTGCAGATGCTCGAGCGATTGCTACCAATGCCTTTTTATCTGCCTTAACCTTGAGTTTGACTACAAGTTCTTCAAGATACGCTGTAATCAACGGTGTACTGATTCTGGTGAACTCATAGCGTTGACACCTTGAGAGCACGGTTACAGGAAGTTTATGTGGCTCTGTGGTCGCCATGATAAACACAATATGCTCAGGAGGTTCTTCCAACGTTTTGAGCAATGCATTAAATGCGTTGACCGAGAGCATATGTACTTCATCGATAATGTATATACGATACTTTCCTACAACGGGCATATAGATGACATTTTCACGTAATGTTCTAATGTCATTTACACTGGTATTGCTGGCAGCGTCGATTTCGATAATATCCAAATTGTTTTTCTCAGATAGCATCTTACATATTGCACACTTTTTGCAGGCCTCTCCCTTCTCAGGGGCTATGCAATTGATGGCTTTTGCGAAAATGCGCGCTAAAGAGGTCTTGCCAATACCGCGTGGACCACTAAACAGATAAGCATGTGATATGCGCTGTGTATCCACTTGATTGGATAGCGCGGTCACCACAGCCTTTTGTCCTATTACCTCGGAAAATGCATGGGGCCTATAAAGATTGTATAATGCTGTATATGCCATTAATGTTTATTCTCCTATTTCTATGGTATGTGATGTGATGTGCTGTTCGTCCATAATTTTATCATCTACAAACTGAATTTCATTTAAGAAAGTAGTATCTCCAAATTGTGCATCAAGAAATACAGTATAAACATCTATGAATGTGCCATCGTCCATCTCTAATTCTTCATAGGTCCAATCATAAACTTGGTGATCCACATAGTCTCCATAAGTTAGTATCACATCCAAAATTTCTGCCCATCCTTGTGCGCCGCCTTCTGTGTTTTCATAGAAGAAATCTGCATACATATTCAATAAATCTGTAAACTCTTCATTTACCATCTTTGTATAATATTCATCAATATAATCAAGTACAATGGTGGGGTCTATTGAAAAGAATACAATCTTGACTTCATCGTCTTCAAGGCACAATTCGATTTCGCCCTCTGCAGTACCATTTTCAAATGTGACATCATAGAAGCATTCATATAACAAAACGACTTCTTTATCTTCGTACTCTGTATGATAGAAGTATTCTTCATTAACATCATGAGATTGATATTCACCTAACGCATTTTGTGCTTGTGTGAGCATGTTATAGAGTTCATCTTCTGTAAAGATATCAAAGAATGCATCAGACATTAGGCCTAGCATATCCTCCTCATCTTCATTATTATATGCATCAAAGAAGTCTTCAGGCATGTCATCCAATACCTCTTCTCGCTCTAAATAAACTTCCGTGATTATCATTTCATCATCGATGTTTTCTAATAAGAATTGTTCTTCATAGGTAGTATCATCTCTATCATAAGTGGCTTCCACGTCAAGTAATACTTCGACCTTTTTGTTGTTTTTCTCATAGGAGGTACCTACAATATTGTATTCTACATCATCTCCCAGTAGATCGATTCTGCTCAACAATAGAATAACAAAAGCCTCTTCTCCACCGAAATCATCAATAACGTCTTCATCAAATAAGTCAATCATGTCTTCTGCATCGTGATCGCTAAATAGTTCATAATATTCTTCTAATAATTGTTTGCTTTCTTCAACTGCTTTGCTTGTACATCCTGTAAATGAAAATACCATTGTGACCAGCATGACTGATGCCAGTGTCCATATCGTAATTTTTTTCATAATAACTCCTCTTCCTCTAATGTGCATTTGACACTACATGAATTATAACAAAATGCTGAAGTGCTTACAACATGAAGGCAGAATGAATTCTAGCTCTGAAAGGATTATCGTATGATTGGAAATTGACTAACCATTAGCACTGTAATAACGCATAATGCCTCTTTTCCACATCATGCGGGATAAAACAAAAACGATGATTGGGATAACCGCTCCATAAATGATGCGAAACATATCAAGTTGACCCAAAATAAAGAGTCCCGACCAATTAAAGATGACGAATATCGGAATGATAAAAGTGCCGATTAGTTGCATAGTCTTTGGATATATCGCCATTGGCATATTGTTAAAATCCCACAATGCTGCATACAGAGTAAGCACAGCATTTCTCGAAGTTATCCAAAAAACAAGAAGGGCTGCGATGAGTGAAAAGGAATACGTCAGAATAATCCCACATACTATGAAAAACAAAAATCCTGTGATATTAGCAAATGATGCCGCAATGGTTGTGTTTGACCATCCAATTATTATTAGCACAATTCCTGCAATTACATTAGGAAAAGTCTTCGCAAGATCAAAAGAGCCGAACGTCTGCAGAAACTGCAATGATCCCGGTTTCGTCATTAACACATCCAGTTCACCACGTAGTACGATACTCGGAATAGAATTGATTCCTCGAAAAAGCATCCACATACCAGTCATAAATATATATGTCCCTATGAAAATCATAATCATATCGGGTGTTAAGAATCCAATACTCTCACCGGTACGGGATACGAGTATAAGATATACGAGTTTGATAAATAGACATGCTATCTCTACAGAAGCACCGGCTAGAAAGTTCAGTCGATACTCTAGCTGTGATTGAAGTGATAGCTTCATAAACAGAAATAGTAGCTTTAGATACCAGTGCATTCTTTTAAGAATTTTCATCATACCCTTAGCCTCCTACCGCAACAAATCTCTTGCTTCCTTTTTTCCATAGGAATGTTGCAAAAAAAGAAAATACTACAATCCAAATAATTTGTACCAGAAACCCATTCAAAATCTCACCACTACTTAAGGTTCCGTTAATAACCTTGATAGGAAATGTCGTTGTATACATAAATGGCATGAGCTTCAATACTTTCACATAGAGTGTTCCAAAAATATCAATCGGGAAAACGCCACCACTTGCAACCATAACAATGATGGTGATTGAGTAAAAAAAGCGTGATGCTTCTGTTATCCAGAAAGCCAATGTGCTAATACAGAAAAATATGAAGAAATTTAATAAAAACGCAAGAACAATTGCTGGTAGAAACAATATGATATTGATAACTTGCATCTCAAATCCTATAAAGACATACATTGCAATCGATGCAATCACACTAAATAGTATCATCACAACAATAGAACTTAACTTCTCACCAATTGAATTCATTATCCTAAACGGGATATACATAATCGACTTCACTAGAAAATTGGATAATTGTCCTGAATGAATATCTCTATTAATCGATTGCTCTACACCTGTTCTGATAAACATGCTGATAGCTCCTGCAAATACGGTGTACACCATCATCTGTGGAAATGTATGTCCATATAAGACTTCTTTAGTAGAAGCATCGTAAATCGCAGTCCACACAAACACTTGTATGATGATTGGAAATGTGGTTGAAAGAAGCGATATCAAAAAATCAAATCTATACTCCATTGAATTTACAAAGCCCATGGAAAGTGAAACCCAGTATTTGTTTCTTTTTATTGAGAAACTATCATTCATTGGGGTTACCTGCATTTCTTTCAAAAAGCTTGAGTATACCCTTCTCTACAGAAGGCTCCTCCATTGTAAAATCGATGACAGGAAATTCTGTGAGTATCTTGGTTGTGTTTTGTGCATATGTCTTAACATCAAGTTCTATTGTTGCTTTGAATTCTGATTGCTCAATAATACTTCCATATTTTTTGAGTTGCTCAAAATCAATATTTTCGCTAAATACCAAATTCATAATTTTTTTCATGTGAAACATGCTTTGTATATCTTTTAAGTGACCATTATATACAACGCTACCTTCATTGATTACAATAACCTTTTTACATAAGTCTTCGATATCTTTCATGTAATGCGATGTGAGAATGATGGTGACCTTTTGCTTTTTTGCATAGTTTTTAATGAAGCTTCGGATCTTTTGCTGAGATATGATATCAAGTCCAATTGTCGGTTCATCTAAAAATAGTATGCTTGGCTTATGTAATAGAGATGCGATAATCTGCATCTTCATCTTTTCTCCGAGTGATAGGCGACGAACTTGAATATTAATTAGATGCTTTACATCCAACAACGTTGCCAATTCGTTTAATATATCATTATATTCATCATCAGGGATTTCATATATGCATTTATTCAAATAAAATGTATCAATTGCGGGCAAATCATTCCACAGTTGTGTCTTCTGCCCTGATACGAAGGCAAACATTCTCTTATACTCGTCTTTCCTCTCCCACGGTATATATCCTGCAACTGTTGCAGAACCTGATGTTGGATGCAGTATTCCTGAGAGCATTTTCAATGTAGTTGTCTTACCTGCACCATTGGGTCCTAGAAAGCCGATGATTTCGCCTTCTTTGATCTCAAAGGAAATTCCTTTCACTGCGTGTTTTATTTTTTTCTCTCGCTTGAAAAGATTTTTAATTGAGCCCTTTATTCCTTGTGCTTTCTTGTAGTACTCAAAATCTCTGGTTAAATCATTGACTTGTATTATCTTCATAATAGTACATTCCTTTTTGTTAACCGATATATTATATTGTGAAGGGGATTTGGTATATTATTCTCTTATTCTTAATATGAAACTTGTTAATTACACTTGTCCCAACTTTTTAAATTATTATAATATTTAATTTCTAAAAATACAATCATTAATTTGCTTAATTTTACAGTATTTCAACGATGAATAAAAATGCCTTAACTCGCTGACACTGTACAAGCTTTTAATCAATACTTAATACTATTTCTGAAGGTTTCATAGTATACTATGATAATCATGGATATAAAAAAGCTGACTAAGAATAAAGTTGTATTGTACATTATACTCGCAGTCATTATTGCGCTATTTGTAGTGCTGTACTTTGTGATGAAGAGCAATGGTTGGCTTGATATATTTGAATCAACACAACGACTACAAGACTATGTGTCCGGTTTTGGCATATGGGCACCGGTGGTGTTCATGGCACTACAGGTAGTGCAAGTCATCATATCTCCTATCCCGGGCAATGTAACGACACTTGCAGGTGGCGTGCTCTTCGGATTTGCAAATGGATTCTTGTTGTCCTTTGTTGCGATATTCATCGGATCTGTTATTGCTTTTGCACTAGCTCGGATATTTGGAAAGCCATTAGTTATCAAAATGGTAGGTGAAAAGATAACCCACAAATATATCGATGTAATGTCCTCGCGGCAGAAGGTTGTATTAATCTTTATGTTCCTACTACCCTTTTTTCCCGATGATGCGCTGTGCTTGATCGCCGGAATCTCCGGTATATCATGGCCCTTTTTCATAGTAACATTACTGCTTGCACGTCCTGCATGCATACTCTTTTCAGCCCTTGTAGGATCTGGTATGATTCAAGTGCCAGTATGGGGTTGGGGTATTATTATTGCTTTTAGCATTTTGATCATGGTACTGTCTATACGATATGCACCCCAAATTGATACACTTGCAAAAAAACATATAACCGATAGGTTTAGAAAAAAATAAGTTAATTACTTTTTTTGATTTTTGAGTAGCTCCTCGGATACATTGCATAGAGCTCTCCATACTTTTTAATAATCACCATATAAAGCTCATCATCTTCTTTAAAGGATGTGTATTTTATAACTTTTGCGCTTTCAAGCTTTAGCTGTTGAAACATTTTTTTGGCAGTTTCAAGTTCTGTATTTGCATTCATGCCTTTATACAATAGTAGCTTTCCATCCACCTTTACATATCCGCTTGTAAGCTCTGCAAGCACCGAAAGCTTCGCCACCGCTCTCGCTGTTATAATGTCATACTTTTCGCGATGTAATTTATCGTGAGCCAGCTCCTCTGCACGACCTTTTATAACACGTATGTTTTTTAGCTGCAATTTTTCAATAGCTTCTTTTAGAAATTCAACTTTTTTTCCTGTAGTTTCCACCATAGTAAACTTGATATGAGGAAATACTATAGCAAGGGCTATCGCCGGAAATCCAGAACCTGAACCTATATCAACGACTTTTTTAGCGGCCTTCATCTCGCTCATTACAATACTGTTTAGGCTATCCAAAAAGTTTCTATATACACTATCCTCTTTTTTGATACGCGTGAGGTTTAGTACTTCATTTTTTATATATAGTAAATCATTAAAATCGGATAGTTTTTGTATAATCTCTTTCGAAAAACCAGTTTTATCCTGTAAAACATTTGCAAATTCATTCATCTTCAATCCTTTTTAGATATATCATAAGGACAGCAATGTCTGCAGGGGATACCCCCGATATGCGCGATGCTTGTCCAATATTTTCAGGCTGTATGTTGTTGAGTTTTTGTATAGCTTCAAGTCGTAACCCCGAGATTTCTGAATAGTTGATATCGACAAGCTTCTTATCTTCCATCTTCAATTGCTTATCCACCAATAGTTGCTGCTTTTTCACATATCCTGCATACTTCAGATTGTTTTGTACTTGACAGATGATTTCATCTGGGTACATATCTTCAAGTTCTGTACCTTCAACGAGGTCCTTCAATACAAATTCGGGGCGTTTAATGGCATCAACAACCCTCAATGATGCATTGTTTTTTATATCTTCTCCCAAGAGCTCTTTTATACGATCGGCCTTAATTACTAATTTGGTGAGTTTTTTTGTAAGCTCCTCTGTCTTTGCTTTCTTTTTTAGCATTTTTTTAAAGCGTTCTTCATCTGCAAGACCGACTTTGTAGCCAATTTCCGTCAGACGAAAATCTGCATTGTCCTGACGTAGTAATAATCGATGTTCTGCACGAGAAGTCATCATACGATATGGCTCTTGCGTACCTTTTCCGACGAGATCATCAATCAGAACGCCAATATATGCTTGGGAACGCGACAATACTAGTGGAGCTTTATCATGAATATATTGGGATGCATTAATTCCTGCGATCAGTCCTTGTGCTGCTGCTTCTTCATAGCCTG
>JAGLOK010000060.1 GCA_023139005.1 Clostridiales bacterium
TTCCCGAATTGTAATCGTCCATTTCTTTCCTGTCTCGTCTAATTCCCAAGTTTGTGCAAGAATAGGTATCGCCTCTCCTAATTCATCAAACTCAATCAACGGCTCAAATATCAAACCATAGAGACTAACTAGATCTCTTTCATTAACTAAGTATGGATTGGTTGAAGTTATCTCTTTTGGCATTGCAACAATGATTTCCCCTGCACCTTCGGGTATTGGCGTAACAATAGGTGCTAATGTTGGCTTGGATGTATTGTTCAGTCCAAAGATATCCTCATCCTCTTTTTTATTGCAACCCCAAAATAGTGACATGCAAATCACTACAGCTAATGTTAGTATCATCAGTTTTTTAACAATATTCATCAATTAATTCCTCGTATAAGGTTGTTATATATTCATTCGTTACTTCAATAGCGCCGGATGTATCAATCACCCTCGTTGCTCTTTTTCTTTTTTCTTTATCACTCATCTGGACATCAATACGCTTTTTTGCATCTTCAAGTGATATTTCGTCGCGTTTTAATACACGCCGTATTTGTTCATCCACACCACACGATGCAACCCAAACTTCATCACAATACTTCTCCATACTCACTTCAAATAAAAGTGGTGCATCAATGAAGCAAAGTTCCACATCTTTTTTGTACCATACTTTGACTTGCTCTATCATGTCATCAATGATAATTGGGTGTAATATCGAATTTAGTTTATCAAGTTGATCTTTGTTTGAGAAGAAGTATTTTGCAGCTCTTTCTCTATTAAGTGTACCATCTGTGTTAAAGATCAAATCACCAAAGTTTTCATGCATTGCGATGAAACCCTTTTGACTCGGTTCTACTACTTTTCGGCTAGCTTCATCTGCTTCCCAAACATGAGCCCCCTGCTCTTTTAGGACTCTTGAGATATTTGATTTACCAGTAGCTATTCCACCTGTTAACCCTACAATGTACATATTAATACCTTCTTACTATTTTGCATCATACCAACTATTACCCGCATTCACATCCGCTATAAGGTCGCATTTTAGTTGTGCAACATTCTCCATTTCACTTTTTATGAGTTTTTTCAATGCATCACTTTCACTTTTTAATGCATCAACAATCAATTCATCGTGTACTTGCAGGATAAGCTTTGATTTATAGTTTTTCTCATCAAGTGCATTGTGAACTGCAATCATCGCAAGTTTAATAATATCAGCAGCACTTCCCTGTATTGGTGCATTCATTGCAACTCTTTCAGCAGCGGAGCGCTGATTGTAGTTTGAAGACCTCAACTGAGGAAGATAGATTCTACGACCATACATCGTTTCAACATAGCCTTTTTCTTTTCCGAATTCAATACACTCATTCATATAATCATGAACCCTAGGGAATGTTTTGAAGTACTTTTCTATAAATTCCCCTGCTTCTCTTCTGGATATGTTAAGTTGCTTACCAAGCCCAAAGTCTGAAATACCATATACAATACCAAAGTTGACTGCCTTTGCAGAAGACCGCATACTACTGGTTACATCATCATAATCAACACCAAATACTTGGGAAGCAGTTCTTCTATGAATATCATCTTCAGAGTTGAATGCTTCCAGCATTGTTTCATCTTCTGATATATGTGCCAATACACGTAGTTCTATTTGCGAATAATCCGCATCAATTAATATATGTTGATCATCAGTCGCAACGAAGCTCTTTCTTAGCCTTGCACCTTCTGTTGTCCGTATAGGTATGTTCTGTAGATTAGGCGCTTCAGATGATAGTCTACCTGTTGATGCTCCGATTTGGTTTAGCTGTGTATGGAGTCTCCCCTCTTTTGTAATCAGAGGGATAATTCCATCAATATACGTACCCTTAAGCTTTGCAAGGCTTCTGTATTTAATAATTGGCACTATGATATCATGATGATCTTTTAATTTCTCAAGCACTTCAACATCAGTTGACCAACCTGTCTTTGTCTTTTTTATGCTCGGTAGGCCTAATTCCTCAAACAATATAGTACCCAGTTGTTTTGGTGAATTGATGTTAAATTCTCGCCCTGCAAGCCCATATATTTTTTGTGTAAGATGTTCAAGTTGTTCAGAAAATTCCTCATCCAATTCATTGAGAACCTGAACATCCATTTTGAATCCTACAGTTTCCATATCGTATATAATATTCGTTAATGGTTTTTCTATTTCTTCAAATATCTTTACTTGTCCTCTTTCATCAAGCATTTTCTTTTGCTTTTGTAATACATGGTGCATCATTGTTGCAGGTGTCTTGTGTGCTTCTTCACCTAACGTGTTCTCTATGATGTTGGTTAATCCACCTCGAATATTTTTACCCAATACTAGACTCGCAATATAGATATCAAATATAACGTTATTGAGCTTGATGTCATGTTTTGAAAGTGTATGCATTAGCATCTTTGCATTATATATTATCTTTGGCACATTGGATTCATACAATGGCTTAAGTGATGATATTATGTGATACAAATCAAGTCCTGCATCGATCAAGCTACGCATTACTGCTATAATGTATTCACTTTCACCATTGGATATATGTACATCTTCCCCAATATATATTGAAATAACTTCTTCTTTTCTAAGTTCTTCAATTAATTCAGTAACTTCTTTCAATGTACGAATCTTAACAATCTCCGGTTCAGGAATACTGCTTTTTGGTGCTGTTCCCGATACTATATTTACCTTTTTGATGATTGTATTCAATTGCAACTTCTCTAAGATCGGCACTACAGGGTCATGTGTTATTTCTTTCATCACGCAGTCATCTATTGTGATATCAACTGGTACTTCTGTATCAATTATCGCAAGCTTCAACGAGAGTCTTGCAAGGTCGATGTTTGCTCTTACTTTCTCTCCTAGTTTTCCCTTAATAGCATCTGCATTCTGCAAAACACCTTCAAAGTCTTTATATTCTGCTAATAACTTGATTCCGGTCTTTAGTCCCACTGATGGAATTCCAGGTATATTGTCAGATTGATCTCCCATTAGTGCCTTTAAGTCAATCATCTTCGCGGGAGTCAATCCGTATTCTTCAAATAGCTTGGATTCATTCATCAAATCAACCTGTGTAATCCCACGTTTTGTAAGCACCACTTCAACATTGCTTTTTATGAGTTGTAATGCATCTTTATCTCCTGTAATGATTTTAGTCTTCAAGCCCTTGTTATGTGCTAAGTTAGACAGTGTTCCGATGATATCATCTGCTTCATAGCCTGTGATGCCGATAGTTTTGATCTGCATCGCATCGAGTATCTTTTTGATCTCATCAAACTGAGGACGTAGTTCGTCAGGAGTTGGTTTACGCCCTGCTTTATAGTCCTTGTACATATCATGTCGAAATGTTTTACCATGAACATCAAAGGCAACAGCAATATGCGTCGGTTTTTCATCTTCAATAACCTTCAGCATCATGCTCATAAATCCATAGATTGCATTTGTAAATACACCTTTATCATTGTTCATAATGGGAAGTGCATAAAACGCTCTATACATCAAAGAATTGCCGTCTATGAGGATTAATAAATCATCCATTAATTATATATTCCTTACTAAAATTAGTAACTTGATGGTAACATAGAAGGCCATAAATTTCAATTTTGAAATGTTGCGTTTTTGTGTACAATTTATAAATATTTTTATCACATATCTCTTTACAAAAAGACAATATAGTCACATAATTAATCATTAAGAGGAAATATTCATGAAAGATAAAAAAGATTTAAAAGTTGTTATAGCCCCGGATTCTTTTAAAGGATCGTTGACCAGTTTAGAGGCTGCAAATGCAATAAAGAAAGGGTTTGAACTGGAAGGTGTTTCAAACTGTATTTGCATACCAATGGCTGACGGTGGAGAAGGTACAGTTGATGCGATGATATCAGCAACCGGTGGCAAGCTTGTAAAATGCAAAGCAACAGATCCAATGGGTACTACTATTGATGCATTCTATGGGATATTAGGCGATGGGAAAACTGCGGTAATAGAAATGGCAGCAGCATCAGGGCTTCCACTTGTCAAAACAGCCGACCGCAACCCCATGTTAGCATCTACATTTGGCACTGGAGAGCTCATGTTGGATGCTGTAAACAACGGCTGCAGCAAGCTTATCATCGGTATTGGTGGAAGTGCAACCAATGATGGTGGCACAGGTATGGCCAAAGCATTGGGTATACAGTTTTTAGATATCAATAACAATGAATTACATGAAGGTGGCGGCGCGCTCATTGACCTTTATAAGATCAATACCACACACTTTGACAAAAGGTTTTATGATATAGAGATTCAGGTAGCATGTGATGTCGATAATCCCTTATGTGGGGAAAGTGGTGCTTCTTATGTCTACGGTCCTCAAAAGGGAGCTACTCAAAAAATGGTAACACAGCTTGATAGATCTTTGAGAAACTTAGCATATGTGTTGAAAAAAGATATGAATAAAGATATCCTCGATCTACCCGGTGCAGGTGCAGCAGGAGGCTTAGGTGGCGGATTGTTTGCATTCGTAGATGCAAAGCTTCTAAAGGGTATCCATATTATGATGGAAGCTGCAAATATAGATGAGCAAATAAAGAATGCTGACTTAGTCATAACAGGTGAAGGGCAAACCGATTATCAGACTGCATTTGGTAAAGTTCCTGCAGGTATCGCAGAGATTACATCAAAATACAAAAAGCCACTCATCTGTATATCTGGAAGTTTAGGAAAGGATTATGAGAAGCTCTACGACATTGGGATAACATCCATATTTAGCATATGCAACAAACCAATGAATCTGAAGTACGCCATTGAAAATGCAGAAGAGCTAATAACCAATCTATCGCAAAGCATCGCACGACTGGTTGCTAGACAAGATTAGCAAAATTGCGCAGTTTTAAATTTGTACTACAAATCAAAAAAAACTTCGCATTGACACACACTTTAAGCATTAAGGAAGATTTATGAAACAGACTCTAATAATTATTAGCGGATCACCCTGTGTTGGGAAAACCACTGTTGCAAGCAAACTATTCAAAATGTTTGAAAATAGTGCATACTGTGATGGAGACTGGATGTGGACTGTTCATCCCTTTTCTATCAAGGATAAAAGACTTAGAAACTGTGATAAAAACATATCATTTGTTTTAAGTAACTATCTTAATTCTAAATTTGATTACGTTTTTTTCTCATCTGTTGTAGCAACTTATAAAACGATAAGAGAAAAAATAATATCTGATATAGACTATGACAACTATAATATAATGGGATTTACGCTCACCTGTAGCAAGGATTCACTGAAAAAGCGACATGCTGACAGAGGGGATGAAGGGGATGTATCATATCATTGGTTGGAGCTTGATGCCTATCCGAGAGATACTGTAATCAATACCGATGATAAGACCATTGATGAGGTCTGCAAAGAACTTTATCTGCATATCACAAATAGATAATTGCTTAATACGTACTACTCTTGCCTTACATATAAAATGATATTATTTGAAATCTGAAATGAAGAAACAACATAAGTAAAATATCTATAGTAGCAACAAAAAGCACAAAATCAAAGATCTTGTGCTTTATAGTATGTTTCTACAGAATATCTAAATTTAATTTCCTTCAAGTGTGTATTCTATACCGCTTGGGATATGTACTTCATATACATCTGAACTAAAGCCATCGAAGTATCCATAGTCAAATTGTAAATTAGTTAAGAAACTAGCACTTTTATATATGGTTAATGGTCCTAGGTAATCTTGTATCTTTACCTTGTTATCACCATACTCTACTGAAAACTCGCTTTCATTCGCATCATAGAGTTTATATCTATAGATGACCACAGAATCTGTGAGCTCATCATTTTCTACTACTTCAATACGATCCAATAGCAACACATTATCAGAAGATTGACTAACAAGGATATCAAGTTCTTTGTCAGTATCGATTGCATATTCTTGCAATTGGTACTTAAGATAGTTATCTTCTACACTATTTGCCGGTTTGAATAATATTAGTACACAACAAGCAACAACAAATATCAAAACAAAAATAATAATTTTCTTCACTAACATTATGCCACCTCCATTGTTTTTGTCGGAATGAAGGCCAATACATTTAATACTAACGAAATCACACCCAGTTTAAGGACAAGCATGAAAAGGCTCTGTTCCAGAAACAAGAATCTTACAATATTGCCCAACCATCCAAAAGTAATAACACTTAATATCAGTGCTGCAATGACAATCAACGACACCAATGTATAACGTCTGATAAACATGAACATACAATGTAGAATCGAGCCAAATGCAATCATATATACCCATGAAGATATGAATCCGATAAGATAGGTGTTTAATGTCACTTCATTAACATAGATTAGTTTATCGCTAAACTTTGCAGCAATCGAGAACAGCACCACTTCTATTGGCGCAATCATCGTAATGACCATAAGCATGGTAAGTGATCCTAATATAAGTGCAATCAGATTGCTCACTGCAAATGTCATTCGATTGATTGGAAATGCGAACTTTGCTTTCATCTCGGACTTTGAGGTCGAAAGTGATGCATATATTCCTAATGCGATTAACATTGTTACGAACCCAACTACCAACACGCCGGAGTTTTCGTTGGACATTGAATTACTAAATTGCAGTACAATAATCGTAACTAGAAAGTCAAATACTACAAGCGATAACGTGATAATCGCGCTGACAGATATCAAACTCTTATAGTCGAAATAGAAATTCAGCAACAATCCCTTATATGCATTTTTTATATAATTAGAATTCTTCATAGAAGCCCCCTTTGGATGTCAAATATATAAACAAGTCTTGAGATGATACGCTTTGAATATCTATACTATTGGATACCAAGTGTTTTTTCTCTTTTTCTGTTATTTCATTTTTAATTACATACTTTGATGCATTGCCCAATGAGCTTTCATCCAGTACTTCTTTGTCTTGTACAAATTCTTTTAAGAATGTACTCTCGCCTACCAGAGCAACAGAATAATTTCTGAATTCCTCTACAGGGACATTCATGAGCACTTTACCTTTGTCAATAAGTACTATATCTTCTAGTAGTATTTCAATCTCATTAAGTAGATGACTTGATATAATGATAGTTCTCGGATGATTCATATAGTCTCTAAGTAAGATATTATAGAAATCCTTTCTAACAGCAGCATCCAAGCCCAATGTCGGCTCATCCAATATGGTAAGTGGCATGCGAGCGCAAATACCAATAATAATATTCACCTGCGTTTTCATACCTCGTGAAAGTTTTTTGTATTTTTGGGTTTGTTTTAGTGCAAAGTGCTTGATTAGCTTCTGTGCCAGATCATCATCCCATGATTGGTAGTAGCATGCAGCCAATGCAAAGATATCTTTGACACGAAAGCTGTCGTCGTACTGGGACTCCTCATCCACGAAAACAATCTTTGATAACACATCAAGATTATCAAACACCTTCTCACCGAAGATTTTTACCTCTCCTGATGTCTGCCTAATTCTACCGGCACACGCCTTCAGTAGTGTTGTCTTACCCGCACCATTCTTACCAATCAATCCGATTATCTTGTTTTCCGGAATTGAAATATTGAATTCATCAAGTGCAATTATGTCTTTATATTTTTTTGTAAGACTCTGGGTTGTTATGACATTCATGTTATTCCTCCTCGTATTCATCTATCATTCTTTTTAATTCTTTTTTATCTATACTGAGTTTTTTTGCTTCCTGCATAAAGTTATCAATCGTAGTATTAAAGAAGATTTCTTTCCTTTTCCTTTTGATTGCTCCACCTGCTCCAATTGATACAAACATACCTAGTCCTCGCTTTTTAAATAATATTCCCTCTTGCACCAAAATATTTATACCCTTTGCAGCAGTCGCGGGATTGATTTGATATTCTCTTGATATTTGATATTGAGAATATGCACTTTCATTTTCAATTAGTATGCCGTTTATAATATCGTTTTCTATCCCTTGTGCAATCTGAATATATATCGGCACTGTGCTTTCCATAGAAATTATCATTGAATCACTTCCCATTGTATTTGTTGCATTACTACATTGCTCATGTAACGTAGTATAGCGCCTTTTCATAAATCTGTCAAGGATTACTTGTGCTTTGTACTCCAATACCATATCTTCATCTTGTAGAAGTCTATATTTATAGTATAATCAAGATATGAAAGATAAATTAGTAACCGCACTACTCGAAAGAGCTTCTGTAAGGGTCATTGCATTGAGCTCAAAGAACTTAGTTGAACATGCAAGACAGATTCATTCTTGTTCCCCCACTGCAACTGTCGCTCTAGGCAGAGCCTTAAGTGCAACTGTAATGATGGGTGCACTGCTCAAGAACAAGACAGATAAAACAACACTCATCATCGATGGTGGCGGACCCTCAGGACGCATTCTTTGCACGGCGAAGTCTGATACGAATGTAAAAGGTTTCATTACAAACCCAACTGCGGATACAAAACTCAACTCTAATGGAGAGTTCGATGTAGGCTCTTTGGTGGGCAAAGATGGATTCATAAGAATAATAAGAGATATGGGTCTGAAGAATCCTTATTCCGGTCTATGCAACCTCATAAGCGGAGAGATAGCCGATGATCTTGCACAGTACTATCTCCAGAGTGAACAACAACCATCCGTAGTCTCCCTAGGCGTGCAGATTGATAAAGACAAGTCAGTACTGACCTCAGGTGGCATTATGATTATGCCAATGCCAGGATGTGAAGGTTCGATAATTGACAAGCTTGAAAGCAGGATCATGTTTACAACCGACATGTCACGTCAACTCGAAGTGTATGAAATTGAAGATTTTCTAAACTCTTTATTTAAAGATATGGGCTTGGAAATAGCATCTCTATATGAACCGAGATATGTTTGCGAATGTTCAGAAGAGATAATTGAGCAAGTACTTCAAACACTTGAAATTGATGAATTAAAAGATATGCTAGCAAAAGACAAAGGCGCTAGTATTACATGTCACTTCTGTAATTCTGAATATAAGTTTGATGAAAATGCATTAAAGAAGATCATAAAAAATAAAAATGAAAAAAATAATTAAAAAACAACACACACCGCTTCCCTTTGATCAGCCAAGTGACTTCTTTTACAGAAGAGCATTAAAGTCATTGGATAAATACGAGTACGAAAAAGCAGTCTATAACATCAAAAAAGCTCTCAGAAAAGATGAGAAAAATCTCACATATAATTTAGAGTTAGCAGGTATGCTGTCAGAGATTGAACATTTCGATGCGTCTAATGATTTGCTTTTCAATATTTTACAGGATTCAAGAGAAGAGATTTCCGAGTGTTATTTTGGAATTGGATGCAATTTCTTCGGACTCAATGATTATCAAAAAGCAAGTGCATCTCTGTTGAAGTACATAAAGCTCTCTCCTGATGGTGAGTTTGTTGAAGATGCAGAAATCATGTTGGAAGGCATTGACTATGATCTGCACCTAGAAGAAGACGAAAAAGACAGCACCTTAGTTTGGAAGAATGCCCTTCATAATGGAGATAGTAAAAACGCAATA
>JAGLOK010000061.1 GCA_023139005.1 Clostridiales bacterium
GTGCATTTTTATATGGATTGCTTCTAAGAATCAGACTCGATTTAAGAAATAAGAATATATTAATTACGTACTATGTAATCCCTCTAGCGTTCTTTGCCTTCATGGGTGCGGTGTTTTCATCCATTATGCCTGAGTCTAAAGACACACTTATACAGTCTCTAACCATCTTTGGTGTTACCATGGGTGCATTTTTAGGCACGCCACTACCATTGGTCGAATTGTATGGCAGTGAGATAAAAAAGGCGTACAAAGTAGGCGGAATTCCCATGTGGATACCTGCCTTGAACAATTATTTATCTGCATTATTCAATCTATTTGTAGTCGGTGTGATTATCTACTTCCTCGCACCTATTTTATATGATGCAAAGATTCCACCGAATGCATTCAACTATTTTGTATCACTTGAAATATTTATTATGGTGTCATTGGCAGTAGGTACTGTGCTTGGATTGCTTGTAAAAAGCGTATCAAAGCTTACCATGTTTGCACAAATTATTTTCTTACCATCACTGATGCTATCAGGTATCATGTTTCCTGCAACTATGCTGCCTGCGGTAATTGAAGGCGCTGGTAAGATATTCCCTGCAACTATGGGACTTAAGATAATGACAGCAGGACAATTTGTGTTTGCAGATTACATACCATTAATCATTGTATTCATCGTATCATTTGTAGTATGCTGGATTGCACTATCTAAAATAGCAAAAAGAAACTAAGAGGGTATATGAAGTACAAACTTATATCGTGTGATGTGTTCATGCGTATGGCATCGCTTGTGGCTGCATTGTCGCCATACACCATCGATTTGGAGTTCACACCATTGGACTCCCATGACGATTCGCAAAAGCTTAACGAAATCATACAAAAAAAGATCGACGCAGTCAAAGAAGAGCAATATGATGCTATCCTTCTAGGATACGGTCTCTGTGGCAACAGCACCAATAATATTACAGCACGCAATATACCACTTATTATACCGCGTGCGCATGATTGCTGTACGTTGTTTCTGGGTTCAAAGGAGAAATTCGTCGAATGCTTTGGAGATAACCTCAGTGCACAATGGAGCTGTGCAGAGTACATGGAGCGTGGTAGCGACTATCTACACGACTCAGACACAGGGAAAATGATGGGGCTAGATAAGGCGTTGGAGGAGCTTGTTGTACAATACGGGGTCGAAACTGCACAATACGTATGGGAAACATTGCATCCAGTAGACCACAGCGATACACTCATCTATATCGAAGTTCCCGAATTTGAGCATCTTGGATTCAAGGAGAAACTGCAAAAGCGTGCTCAAGAGGAAAACAAATCAGTAAAAACCTTAGAAGGTAGTATGCGTCTAATCACTGGGCTCCTTGCAGGGGAATGGGACGAGAAGAAGTACCTAATCGTTCCCCCAGGAAAAAGCACCAAAGCAGTCTATGACCATGATGAGATTATTAGTATAGATGATTAGAAGGAGAATGTTTTATGGATTTCAGACCATTCATTATATTTATTGCATTATTCATCATCTCAATGACAATAGGTATACTGATTGAGAGAATCAAGAGAAAAACCAAAGCAAATCTAATTAAATCATTTGGCACACCACCAAAAAATACTGACTATGAGATCGCCAGTATCGAAAACTATCATTTTTACACAGAAAAAAACACGGATACCAGCAATCAAATCGATGCAATCACATGGAATGACTTGGATATGGATAGTATCTTTAAGCGCATCAATGCATGCCACTCTTCTGTGGGTGAAGAATACTTATATCACACACTTCATGAGCAACAGTTTGATGCCGAAAAGCTTTTGGAAAGAGAAAAGCTAATCGAATATTTGGATACACATCCAAAGCAAAGGGTGCAGATACAAATATACTTAACAAAGCTTGGAAAATCACAATTTAATGGACTTTCAGCATACATTCACAATCCAAAATCTAAACTGCTAAAGTATCCCAATCTATATAGACTGCTGGCGGTTATCCCCATCATCGCAATTGGCATCATTTTCTTTAATTCTTTTGCGGGAATTATGTTGACAGTTTTATCTATGCTCGCAAATAGCATTATTTACTTCCGCTTAAAGTTGAAAATGGAACAGGAACTTAATACGATAAGCTACTTTTCATCGATGTTATGGAGCAGCAGGAAAATAATGAAAATCAAAACAGAGAATACCGGACAGTTTTTTGTTGAAATGAAGAAACATCTCAAAAGTTTCATGACGATTCGAAGGGTGATGTCTCAAGCGGGGAAAAACGGGATGTCAGAATTTCTTTATTTATTAGAATATATTAAAATGATTTTTCTGTATGATATCAATAAATACAATTCAGTGATGGGAAAAATCACAAAGGAATCTACAGCCTTTCGTGCACTGTATGAAGCATTTGGAGAGATTGACTTGGCAATGTGTGTACTATCGTTTCGAAAAAGTATTTCACATTTCTGCATTCCACAGTTTCATGACACAAAAGAGATTGCATTTGAAGGACTGTACCATTTGCTGGTTAAAGATCCAAAGCTAAACAGTGATATCATAAATAGCAACAGCATCATCACAGGACCCAACGCATCGGGTAAATCCACATTTGCCAAGGCACTCGCGATTAATGGAATCTTGGCACAGACCATCCATACCTGTACAGCAAACACATTTGCATTGCGATTTTCACTAGTGATGACATCCATGGCGCAACGAGATGATATACTGCTAGGAGATAGTTATTTTATATCTGAAATCAAATCACTCAAAAGAATCATCGATAAAATAGAAACCATATTCTGTACATGCTATATAGATGAAATACTGCGCGGTACCAATACTATTGAACGCATAGCGGCTTCCTCTTCTGTATTAAAGTATTTGTCTCTAAAGGACTGTTTGTGCATTGTTGCATCCCATGACATCGAGTTAACTACAATCATGAAAAAGCTATATGATAATTATCACTTCAGTGAGCGTGTAGAAGATGACGGAATAACCTTTGACTATCAACTCCATAACGGTTCAGCTACAACCAGAAATGCAATCAAACTGCTTGAGTTTATGGGATTTGACAAACAGAGCGTAGACCATGCTCAGCAAGCTGCAGCAAACTTTGATAAAACAAAAAAGTGGGCAAATATCTAGTCTATTGATATCATCCCAAATCTCTTAAATATCATAACTCAATCACTTCTGTCGCAACAGTATTGACAAAGTTCACATCATGCTCAACAAATAACATCGTCGGTTGATATCGTAGTATCAAGTCTTCGATTTGTGTTCGCGACAAGATGTCGATATAGTTCAATGGCTCATCCCATATATACAAGTGAGCAGGAGTTGCGAGGCTACGCGCCAGCAGCACTTTCTTCTTTTGCCCTTCACTATAATCTTCCATATTCTTTTCGAATTGCACCCTCTCCAAATCAAGTTTTCTTAATATGGTCTTAAAAAGGCTTTCTTCGATGTCGTTTTCTGTACAATACTCTTTTAGCCCACCACTTAAGTGCGATGTATCTTGTGACACATAGGAAACACGAAAACCTTTGCGTATATGCATATCACCTGTATAGCACATATCCTCACCCAAGATGAGCTTTAGAATACTGGTTTTCCCACATCCGTTTCTGCCGATGAGAGCAATTCTGTCAAAGGGCCTTATGGTGAGATCTAGTTGCTTGAAAATAGATTTGTCGTGATACATAATAGACACATCGCGTAATCGTACCATATAGTCTCTGTTGTAAAAAAGCGGCATGATCTTCAGAGGATCTGCAGTTTCGATATTCTTCAAGAGTTTTGATTTTTCTTCTATGATTCGATTTCTTCGTGCGAGAGTTGCCATGGATCGCTTCATCATACGCGCTGCTAAGTGTCCAATTTTGCCTTTGTCATATGCACCGGATTTACTCGCTTCTACTTTATCGGACCATTGTGCGGTTTGCTTTGCTGCGATTCCCATGCTCTTGATTTCTCCCTTGAGCTTTTTATTCTTAGCCATTTCATAGTTATCCTGTCGCAATTTGTTTTCATACCACGTTGAATAGTCACCGGAAGTCACGGAGATACTACTATTGTTAATCGATAGCACATGGTCAATACATCCATCCAAGAAATCTTTATCATGCGATACCAGGATAAAACCCTTTTTACTGTTTAGATATTCACTGACCATCATCCGACCTTCCATATCCAAATGATTTGTGGGCTCATCAATAAGTAAAAATTTATTTGGCTTCAAAAAAAGTACAGCCAGCATAATTTTGGTTTGTTCTCCCATGCTCAGTGTATGAAATGGTCGATGCAATACATCTTCTGCCAGTGATAGCAAACTGATTTCCTTACATATCTGCCAGTACACTAAGTCATGATGTATTGAGTAGATGATATCTATTGTTAACTGCTTTTTATCTTGTATGTCAAACGGAAAGTAGTCAAACGCAATAGGTGATGAGATGCTCCCCTGATGCTCGTATTTTCCTAGCAATAAGTTTAAAAAAGTTGTTTTTCCACGCCCGTTTCGCCCGATGAATCCAAGCTTCCAATCCGAATCAATGTCAAAGGAAACATCATGAAATACATCATCGTAACTTCCCGGGTAGCAAAATGTTAATTGTGATACTGAAATAAGTGCCAAAATACAGTCCTCCTAATTTATAAAATAAATTGTTAGTCTGTAATATTTCTCATTTCGCACTTCCTTAATTTGATAAACTGATAATATCGAACTTCCCGCAAGTTGTCAATACAATAGACATCAATAATCTTATTGCTTTCAACAAACTTGGCATCATCCAATCGATTTCTTTTTCCCAACGGCACCATACACCAAGTAGGATTTGTAATCATTAAATGGCCACAGAATGTATTCGGTGGTGATAACATCTGCTTTCTCTAGCCAATCTTCTCGCCCATTTTTCGCAAAGGCAAGCCCATGCTTTGTGATGTGCTTTTCAATCAAGCATACATCCAAGGGCTGAGAATCCAGCAAGTTACCGATGGTGTTGTGGAGTTCTTCGGACCTAATTATCTCTATGATATCCGTCAGCATGATAACAACGCCATCATCTGATACCATAGACATCATCAGCGCATTATAGTGACGTACAACTTGCGACATGCTCTTTATAAAAGCGTGATCCATCTTCTGCAAATCCTTTGCTGTATACAACTGATACTGATTCAATATCTGCAGAAATATCTCGCTCTGCGTGTACATCAGTTGCGTATACACAGGACACGACAACACCACATCAAAGTGTGCATTATCACATGCAATATCGTCGCAAACATGGATGTTCTGAATACTGCTTTCTATATAGGATACAAACGCATTCGCAGATGATTTTTGCTGTATCATCGATTCTAGCTGATTGAAAAACCCTGCTTCTGCAAGCCCGGTATAATCCATCTCCAGCAACTCGATCTTCTTTCTGTCACCGTCTGATACCCCTTGCATCCGCATTCCGTCTTCGATGCTTTTGATATCCACATCACTTAGTACAATGCGTGCAAATCGACTGCATAAATAATGCAAATCAATATCATTGCATTTGCCTGCACCCAGTACGAGTATATTTTTTGTATCCTTATTGGTAGCATCATCTAATAATGCTGTTATCTCTGCCCGATATTCAGCCCAAAGTGCAAACTTCTGCTGCATGTCGCCAGAGTTATTCACATCATTATTGAAGAAAGACAGATTGAAGTTTTTTAGTCGAAAGTCCATAGCAGTCGCTCCATTCGTAATATACTGATTGTATCAAAGAATATTGGGCTATGCAAAATTAAGACTCATAATTACTTAATATTATCGAACATCAACTTACGACGGTCTTTCATCAATAATATATTATTATAAATAGTCTTAGATATATATTTACATAACCATAATAATATGCTATAGTATGACCACGGTCACATAATGAACGCAGTCAGGATGAGAAGCAATGTCTTTATACCAAAAGCAAAGAGAGAATACTAGAAATAGCATTTTAGATACTTCAGTTATGCTTTTTATGCAAAAAGGCTATGAAAATACAACAATTGATGAAATAACAAAAACTGTTGGAATAGCAAAAGGAACATTATATAACTTTTATTCATCAAAAAGTGAAATATTATTAGTGTGGGCAGCAGAGAAATTTAAAACGATTAATATGAGCGAAGCGTTTAATGCGACGAAAACTTTGGAAGATAATCTTCATAAATTTGTAGAAATAATCGTTGAAGGAATTGAAAATGAAGAACAATTATTCAAATGCTTTTTAAAAGAGCTACTTAAAGATTATGAAGATAAGAATTATTTTGAAAAGTTTGATTTCATAAGTATATTTAAACGTATTATAAGCAATTCAAGTGATTCAGATAAAGTGCATGACGATATGATCGATATAAAAATACATGTCTTGAATAACTCTTTATTTATGGCTATATTAAATTGGTTTGATGCAGGAAAATCAATAATAGAATTAGACAAACATCTTGCGAACATAATTACAGTATGTTTATATGGCATATTAGGAGATGTAAAAGGAAAGGATGTTAATCGTTTATGAAGATAATCGCAGTATTAGGCAGCCCATCAAAAAACGGAAATACTTGTGTACTAGCCAGAGAAGTATTAAAAGGCGCAAAAGACTCAGGAGCAGAAGTCGAAGAAATACTCCTAGCAGATTATGAAATCGAATATTGTAAGGGATGTATTGGGAAAAACATTAATGATATGTGTATGTCTACAGGAAACTGCATCATCCATGATGATATCAACTTGTTAAAACAAAAGCTTTATGATAGTGATGGGATAATATTGGCATCTCCAGCTTATGGATTGATGGAAACAGCAAGAATGAAGAACTTCCTTGTTGACAGAATTGGGATGTATACTGCTTATACGTCTAGGCTTGCTGACAAGTATTTTGTAGGCGTATCAACATGTGGAGGAATTGGAGCAAACAAAGTTGCTAAAAACCTTGCAAAGCATTTTATTGCAGGCTTTCATAAAAGAGGCTATATGACAGGCTTCATAGGCGTAAAACTCGGCTATGAAAGAATCGAATCAAAACCCACTATACTCGAAAAAGCGTATAAAATGGGAAAGAAATTAACTAACGATATAAAATACAAAAAGAAATATCCGTTTCAGAAAATAGTAGATAGAGTTATTATTGCATTAATTGTTAAGAAAAAAATATTAAATAATATTTATGAAAATAAAGATGATATTATGAAAGCAGTATATGAAGATCTCGTTAAAAGAGGATTAATAAAGAAATATCAATAATCACAAACGAATTGTCATCAAGTCACGTCATGATTAAACACAGGCAATGTGAAATTTTTTAGACGAAAGTCCATAGTAGCATGCTCCGTTCATAGTATATTGATTGTATCAAAGAATATTTGGCTATGCAAAAGTAAATCGTTTATGTTACGATAAAGCAAGTATTAAGTAGAACTTTAGGAGATCATACCATGACCAAACAACACATAACTGATGCCATGTGGATATGCGCTGACAGCAAAATATCCTCCCCGCTTTTCAAAAGAGTATTTACCATAGACAAATCAATTACTTCTGCTGTACTCAGCTGCACTGGCTTAGGCTATTTTGAAGCATATCTCAATGGTGAAAAGGTAGGGCTAGATGTCTTGATTCCTGCACAAACAGACTATGAGGATAGACAGCTTATTCATATGAAGTATCCAATGAACTTCAAGAGCCACCATCGTGTGATGTATTTAGACTATGATGTCACAGAGATGATTGCGCAAGGCGACAATGCATTGGGCATGTGGCTGGGAAATGGCTTTTACAGGCAAACAGAAAGATACATTGAAGGCAACATATCCTATGGTGATCCAAAGATGATGTTGTGTCTTGATATCACTTATGAAGACGGAAGCACCCAAAGCATATTGTCTGACGATAGCCATTGGTATACACACACAAGTCCTATTTTATTCAATAACATCTTCTTTGGAGAAAAGTACGATGCCAACCTAGAAATTGACGATTGGTGTGCAGCAAGTAGTTCAGTTGATGGCTGGGATATGGCCATGAAAGCAACGCCCGTTGGTGGAAGGTTAGTCAAGCAGGACTGTCCCACAGACAGAGTGCAGGAAGTATATACTGCAACATGCCTATACAAAGGGAAAAATAGAACCATCTACGATATCAAGCAAAACATTTCAGGTTTCTTGACCATCAAAGTTTCGGGCATTAAAGGACAGAAGGTCAATATATGCTTTGCAGGCAATATCAAAGATGATTACAGTCTTGATTTTGAGTCCACTGGGGGAGAGAAGCAGATACAGCAGTTGGAGTATATCTTAAATGACAAACCCACACAAAGCTACACACCACGATTTACGTGGGCAGCTTTTCGTTACTGCGAAGTAACAACGGATGCGGACATCATTGATATTCACGCCAATTTTGTATGTACAGATATCAAGAAAACAGGAGAGTTTCATTGCTCCAATGAACTATTCAACAAGCTATTCGATTTATACAGCATCACTCAAAGAGCTAATATTCATGGGTGTATTACATCTGATTGCCCCCATAGAGAGCGCCTTTCTTATACGGGCGACGGGCAACTGGTTACAGAACCTTTGATGTTGAGTTTTGATGGATATTCATTTATCAGAAAGTGGATTAAAGACTTGAAGGACGGACAAAATATCGATACAGGGTATGTTGCGCATACCATTCCATTTATGGGTGGTGGCGGTGGTCCCGCTTGGGGAAGTGCGATTGTCATTACACCATGGCGATATTATTTGCAGACAGGGGACTTAGCGATCTTAGAAGAGATGTATAAACCCATGCAACGCTGGATGGATTACCTTGAAACGCGCACTGATGGCGATTATATCATTCACAGAGAAGAGCCCGGCGGTTGGTGCTTGGGTGACTGGTGTACACCGGGAGAAACAGTGATTCCTGAAAGCTATGTCAACACTTGCTATTATGCACACATTGCATTGCTTATGATTGATATCAGTGAGAAGCTTAATATAAGTACAGCACAATACGAAGAATTATACAAGAGCATTAGAAACGCAATTATCACCAAATGGTATGATACGGATACCAATAGTTTTTCAATCGGAAGTCAAGGCACTGATGCTCTCGCATTATGGGCAAAGGTTGTTCCTGATGATGGAGTAACTCAAGTTGCACAAACCATGGCAGATCATATAACAAATGATTGTAACGGACACTTGGATACAGGCATTATCGCAACACCGATACTCCTTGACATGCTCACTGAATATGGACATTTCGATGTGGCATACAATAATATGGACAAGAAGACATATCCGTCATTCGGATATATGCTGGAACATGGTGCAACCACACTGTGGGAGCGGTTTGAAAAAGTGGAGTCAGACAATCATCCCATGTTCGGGACATACACCGCTTGGTTTATAAAGATCTTGGTTGGCATCAATATAGATACCGATAG
>JAGLOK010000062.1 GCA_023139005.1 Clostridiales bacterium
TATATGATGCACTCATTGAAACTGAAGGCCTTAGTAATGTTGGTAAAAGCAATGCGAACTATATCAAGGAATATAAGATAGAAATTGATAATCAAAAAATTGCGCAACACGGAATCAATATGGTTGAAGTGCAAAATGAAATTAGTATTGCAACATTGGGTCGCTCTAGTGGAAAAATGAGAAAGGGTACACTTGAAAATGATATTATTGTGACCAGTAACATCGAAACCATACAAGATATCAAAAAAATGAAGATCAAATCAGCAACAATGGATCAATACATTGACATGTCGTCCATCATTGACATCAAAGAAGTGGAAATGCTCTCGACGATAATGAAGTATAATGGAAGATACTCATTGAAAGCAGCAGCTGACTATGACCTAGAATATGATAAGGCTGAAACTCTAAAGAATATTGAAGAGAAAGTGGATGCACTTGATATAACTGATTGCGACATTCTTTACGATGGTGAAGCAAAAACGATTGAGGAAAATTTTGGACAAATGGCGATTTTGGGGATTGTTGCATTGATAATTGTATTTTTAATATTGCTGATACAATTTAAATCATATATTCAGCCATTGATTATCTTCGTTACAATACCGTTATCTGCAATCGGCTCCATTATAGGACTCTATATTACAAAGCAACCTATTTCATTCACAGCATTACTTGGTATCATCAGCTTGCTAGGCATTGTGGTAAACAATGCAATTATCTTGATTGACTATATCAATGGGGAACTGAAAAAAGGTATTAAACGAAAAAAAGCATGTCTAAATGCAGCTACAAGAAGGCTAAGACCAATATTTCTAAGTACGACAACAACAATAATAGGATTGATACCATTGGTTATCGGAACCAGTCAATTGTTTAAGCCACTAGCTATTGCTTTGATGTCCGGTTTGTTTGTATCCACAATGCTTACTTTGATTGTGATTCCTGTGTTTGTAAGTGCATTGAAGAAGAAAAACACATAGAATAAAGGTATTATTACTTTAGAAAATATAATTATGATAATATTTTGTGAATGAAATATCCTATGTTATACTTTCATATGGAATTAATTATAAATGATATAAGGTGGCAAATTTAATGATTGACAATAACAATAAGGATATTTCTCTCGAATTGATGCTTAAAAAACAATATCCGACAAAACTATCAGCATATAGTGAAATCATTAATTTAAAAGCAATATTGGATTTACCAAAGCCATCGGAACATTTCTTGTCGGATTTGCATGGTGAGTATTCAGCATTTAGACATATGTTGAGAAATAGCTCTGGTTTGATAAAAAACAAAATCGAGCAAGAATTCAAAAACACTCTGTCGCCATCTCGGAAAGACAGACTTGCTATTTGCATATACTACCCAAAAGAAATATTGAAAAAAGTTAAAGAAAACACTGAAAACATTGATTCCTGGTACAAAGAAACTATAAAAAGACTGATTAGAGTAGCCAGAAGTGTGTCAAGAAAGTATACAAGAAGCAAAGTACGCAAAGCACTTCCGGAAGAGTATAGCTATATTATTGAAGAACTTTTGCATGAAACTGACCATGGTGGAAATAAAGAAAAGTACTATGACTCAGTTATAGATAACATTGTTGATATTGGGATAGCTGAAAACTTTATCACCGCTGTATGTAATGTAATACAAAGACTGTCTATTGATTCACTACACATAGTAGGAGATATTTACGACAGAGGCCCAGCATCCCACAGGATAATGGATGAGCTGATTTGTTATCATTCGGTTGATGTGCAGTGGGGCAATCATGATATTGTTTGGATGGGTGCAATGTGCGGTAGCATGGTGTGTATAGCAAATGTTATCAGAGTGTGTGCAAGATACGGACATATTGACGTATTAGAAGAAGGCTATGGTATTAACTTAAGACCGCTTTCAAGCTTTGCATCTCAAACATACAAAAATGATGAATGTACAAGTTTTACTGTTGTATCAGATGGCAGTTTGTCGGATTCTGAAGAGAAACTACTTAAGAAGATGCACAAGGCTATTGCAATCATTCAATTTAAACTAGAGGGACAAATAATAAAAAGAAATCCTGAGTTTGATATGGCAAACAGACTATTGTTGGATAAAATCACAAAAGATAAGAAAAATGTTGAGATTAATAATACACTATTTGCACTTAATGACAATTATTTTCCAACGCTTGATTTGAAGCACCCCTACGAGCTAAGTAAAGCAGAAAAAGAATTGATGAAAAGATTGAAAGGTATTTTCATGAATAATGAGAAGCTTGTTCTGCATATCAATTTCTTGTTTAACAAAGGAAGTATCTATCTAAAATACAATAATAATTTATTGCTACATGGCTGTATCCCAATGAATGAAGACGGATCATTTGCTGAGATGAATTTTGCAGGACAAACTCTTAGTGGTAGAAAAATGCTTGATTATTTGGAAGATTCAATTAGAAAGTCTTATGAAAAGCGAGAAGAAAAAGACAATAATACAGATATGTTTTGGTATCTGTGGTTGGGGGATAAGTCACCACTTTTCGGA
The DNA here is from genome assembly GCA_023139005.1 of Clostridiales bacterium. Classification (GTDB taxonomy): domain Bacteria; phylum Bacillota; class Clostridia; order Christensenellales; family UMGS416; genus JAGLOK01. Next base: position 2,539 of record JAGLOK010000062.1, read on the forward strand.
AAAGATGAAATGAAAACATTCGAACGATATTTTATTGATGATATTAAAACACACAAGGAAGACCTAAACCCATACTATGATTATTGGGAAAAAGAAAAAACTTGTATGGAGATATTGAATGATTTTAATTTAACGGATGACTTTTCACATATAATAAACGGGCATGTACCTGTAAGAGCAAATAAAGGTGAAAACCCTATAAAAGCAAATGGTATGTTGATTGTGATTGATGGTGGATTAAACCCAATATACAATCCTGTTACAGGAACTGCAGGATATACTCTGATTTATGATTCCTTTGGATTAGTACTTGCAGCACATGAAAGATTTGTGTCAAAATGCAAAATCGTTGATAGCGAACATGATATTGTATCCTACTACAGCCAATGCGACAGACACAATGAAAGAATCATGGTAAAAGATACGGATATAGGAAAAAGAATCGCTATTGAGATACGTTCTCTTGAGAAGATGCTAGATGCATATAAACATGGAACAATAAAAGAGGAATAGAATAAAAACTGATATATCTATGTAAAACTAAAAATAGTTGCAAGCACAAAATAACTATGTTATACTTTTGCGGGCAAATATACACTTCTGTTGATTGTTTCGGTGTTGCCTTAATGGTACCGAAATGAGACGACACAGAAGGAAGAACCACACAATGTGTGAAAAAAACAAAGGAGCTATTTTAATGGCAGCAATTTCAATGAAACAATTACTAGAGGCGGGTGTACACTTCGGTCACCAGACACGTCGCTGGAATCCCAAAATGAAACCCTATATCTTCGCAGAACGTAATGGTATTTACATTATTGATTTGCAAAAGACAGTAAAGCTTGCAGACAAAGCCTACAACTTCGTAAAAGAGGTTGCAGAAAATGGCGGCACTGTACTATTTGTAGGTACAAAAAAACAAGCACAAGAAAGCGTAACCACAGAAGCAAAACGTTGCGGAATGTTCTTTGTTAACAACCGTTGGTTGGGTGGAACATTGACAAACTTTAATACCATCAAAAAACGTATTAACCGTCTTCATGAATTATATCGCATGGAAGAAAACGGACAGTTTGACTTATTACCTAAAAAAGAAGTTATCAAACTAAAATTGCAACGCGATAAGTTGGAGAAAAACTTAGGCGGAATCAAAGATATGAAAAAGGTTCCAGATGCTTTGTTTGTAGTTGATACAAAAAAAGAACACCTTGCAATCGCAGAAGCTAAGAAACTGGGTATACCAATCGTAGCAATCGTTGACACCAACTGTGACCCGGATGAAGCAGACTATATCATTCCTGGTAACGATGATGCGATTCGTGCAGTAAAACTCATATCAGCTGCTATGGCAAGTGCGGTAATCGAAGGTCGTCAAGGCGAATCTTTTGATGAGGACGCACCAGAAGCTGCAGAAGTTGCAAAGACTGAAACAACTGCAACAGAAGAAACTAAAGAAAAAGAACCTAAAAAAGAAACTAAGGAAGTCAAAGCTGAAACAATCAGCATTGAAGAGCCTACAGATAAATAATTATGAGGAGCAAATAATATGGCAAACTTCACAGCCAAGGATGTAATGGCATTGCGCGAAACAACAGGCGCAGGAATGATGGACTGTAAAAAGGCATTAGTAGAAACTGATGGTAACACAGAAAAAGCAACCGAAATACTCCGTGAAAAAGGACTTGCAGCAGCAGCAAAACGTGCAGGCAAAATCGCAGCGGAAGGTGTTGTCGGCTCTTACATACACATGGGAGGAAAAATCGGTGTATTGCTTGAAGTCAATTGCGAAACGGACTTTGTAGCATTAACTGACGGCTTTAAAGCATTTGTAAAAGATATCTCAATGCATATCGCCGCAACCAATCCAAGATACGTATCCAAGGAAGATGTACCAGCGGATGTTGTGGAGAAAGAGAAAGAATTCCTAACCAATCAAGCAATGAACGAAGGAAAACCTGAGAATATTGCAACTAAGATGGTAGAAGGCAGAATCAAAAAGTACTTCAAGGAGATATGTCTACTCGAACAGGACTATGTCAAAGACACAGACAAAACAATAGAACAGGTACTCACGGATCTTGTGGCAAAACTGGGCGAAAACATAAAAATCAGACGCTTTACACGCTATCAAATGGGTGAAGGCTTGCAAAAGAAAGAAGAAAACTTCGCAGATGAAGTAATGAGTCAAACTAAATAATAAAGGGGGGAGTTATTCCCCCTTTTTTTATACAAAAAAAGAGTCGGAGCGTATAATGAAATACAAACGTATATTAATTAAACTGAGCGGACAAGCATTAGCCGGTAAAAAAGATGAAGGCTTTTGCATGGAAACGATTAAAGATGTATGTACACAAATCAAACAAGTGTCAGATGCAGGCATACAAGTATGCATTGTTGTGGGTGCGGGAAACATATGGCGTGGTAGACTTTCAGACGAGATGAATCAAGTGTCTGCAGACAACATGGGAATGCTTGCAACAGTAATCAATTCAATTATGGTAGAAGATACCTTGAACAGATTAGGAAAACATGCAACGGTAATGTCGGCGGTAGAGATTCACAAATTCTCAAAGATGTATAAAACATCAGAAGCCATTGATATGATGGAAAACAATGAAGTGGTCATCTTTGCAGCCGGAACAGGAAACCCATTCTTTACAACAGACACTGCAGCAGCGCTTCGTGCACTGGAAACACAATGCGACATTATATTGCTTGCAAAGAATATTGACGGCGTCTATGACAGTGATCCTAATACGAACAAGGATGCTAAGAAACTGAAGGAAATCAGCTTTGACAATATAATAGAACAAGAACTGCGTGTAATGGACCTGACTACTTCAACCTTGTGTAAAGAAGGCAACATGCCACTTCTGGTATTTGCTCTCAATGGTAACAATTCCATCCTACGTGCACTGGAAGGAAAAATCCAAGGTACGATAATCGGAGAAGGCTTGGAGACAGTATATTATTGACCAAACGAATCATGTATTTAAAAGCCACAAACGTGAAAGTTTGTGGCTTTATTGATATAATGCGATGATTACACTTGTATAAAATGCAAAAATTAGATAAAATAATGAGATAAGTTTACTATGAAATGAGGAGATACAATGACAAATATCGAATTGCTTGGAAACACCAATGAGAGAATGGATAAGGCAGTACAACATCTAAACCATGAGCTAATAGGCTTACGGGCAGGCAGAGCGAACCCTCAATTGCTTGAAAGAGTTACTGTGGACTATTATGGCACACCGACACCGTTGAATCAGGTAGGTAATATATCAGCGCCTGAGCCACGTATGCTGATCGTTTCACCATGGGATGTTACTATCATAAAAGAAATCGAAAAGGGGATACAAGCCTCGGACCTTGGAATTAACCCAATGAATGACGGGAAAATCATCCGTTTGGTAATACCGGAGCTTACAAAAGAAAGAAGACAGCTTTTGGTGAAGACCATACATAAACTCGGTGAAGAAGCACGCGTTGCACTACGCGCAATACGCCATGATGCAAACCGTCACTTAGTTCAGATGGAAAAAGACAATGAACTTACAGAAGATGATCTGCGTCGTGATGAAAAGTCTGTGCAAAAATATACTGATGAACATTCAAAGAAAATCGATCAGTTAATTAAAGATAAGGAAAAAGAAATACTTGAAGTTTAAAGACCTGCCTGACTTGACTGCGATGTATCGCGAGGAAGTGGAAGAGCTGTGCAAGGATATTGATGGCGATGTTGAATACATACACATCAGCACAGGCAAACACATATACGATACTAAACGTGTCATCAGGTACAAAATAATTAACAAGGAAAGTAGGGAAACACTTGTCGTTGAGATGACGGGATTCCCTACAATTGAGTATGAAGATATTCAAAAATAAATATAAAAGCACAAAACTTGTAGGCATTGAACTACCCAAGCATGTTGCAATCATCATGGATGGTAACGGTAGATGGGCTAAAAAGAGAAAGATGCCACGTTCTTTTGGGCACCGTGTGGGAGTAGAAGTGCTACGAAGTGTCATTACCATGAGTTCCAACATTGGAATCAAGGTGCTGACTCTGTATGCATTTTCAACAGAGAACTGGGCGCGTCCTGAAGATGAAGTTGGCGTGTTGATGAATCTTTTGGTAGAGTTTCTGACCAAAGAGATTAAAGAGCTACACGAAAACAACATCAATATTCGATTCATGGGGGACGTGGAGAAGTTTCCTAAAAAATGCAGAGATGCAATTAAAGATGCGATTGAACTGACTAAAGACAACACGGGATTGGTTGTAAACATCGCACTCAACTATGGTGGACGCACAGAACTTTTGCGGGCATTTCACAACATGATGGACGATATCCAAAATGGAGAATTACAAAAGGCAGATGTTACAGAAGACACGATATCAGAATATCTCTACACCAAAGGATTACCTGATCCTGATATCATCATCAGAACCAGCGGTGAGATGCGACTTTCTAACTTCATGCTATACCAAGGGTCGTATGCAGAGTTGTATATCCCTGAGACTCTATGGCCGGACTTTAAGGAAAAAGAATACGAAAAGGCATTACTTGAGTATGCATCTCGAAAACGTCGATTCGGGAAGATATAAAGGAAGGTAGACATGAAAAAAAGGATTTTAGTCGGTGTACCTCTAGCGCTGCTTCTACTCGCAGTTGTTTTTATTGACTCTATATATCTAACATTTCTCATCTTGCTATTTGGAGTAGTAGCGCAATTTGAGATGTCAAAAGCCTTAAACAAAGCAGGGTATACACCAACACTCTGGACAGGCATAGTATTTCTGGTATTAATCTTTCCAGCTGATTACTATTTTGGGATAAAAGGCGTGTTTTTGCTTTTTGCAATAATGACAGGGTTAAACATGTGTTGGGCTGTATTATATAGAAAAAGAAATTTTATGGACATAATTATGTCTGAATTTATGCTATGCTATCCAGCGCTACCTTTTTACTTTTTATTCATGATAAAAACCATTGATCCGCACGTCATGTCTGTTTTAGCGATGTGTATGACTCTTGTTATAGCTTCACTTAATGATACACTTGCTTATTTCATAGGTAGTAAATTTGGAAAGCGTAAAATGGCTCCAGAACTTAGCCCGAAAAAAACAATTGAGGGTGCGATTGGTGGAATTGTTGGCTCTGTAGTAATCGGATTTGTTATATTAATGCTACTCGTTGGCAAATCATTTCCGGATATACATTGGATGCATCTATTATTTGGTTGTTTAGCATCAAGTATATTTGCAGTAGTAGGAGACCTCATAGCATCCGCTGTAAAGCGCTTTTGTAAAATAAAAGACTTTGGACATATATTCCCTGGTCATGGTGGAGTTTTAGACAGATTGGATTCCTATCTATTATCGTCAATCGCGATATACACCTACTTTAGTATATTCATACTTTAAAGGCACAAAATGAAAAAGAAACTACTTATATTTGGGTCTACTGGATCAATAGGTACGCAGACATTAGAAATAGTAAGAAACCACCCACAGCGCTTTGAGGTTGTGGGTCTTTCAGCATATTCGAATTATAAGCTACTAAACAAGCAAATTGCAGAGTTTAAACCAAAATATGCAACGCTTAGCAATGAACAAGTGACTGGGAATATTATTGGAGATGTAAAAGCGTTTTACGGAAGTCAAGGGCTAATCGACATGGCATCAGAAGCAGAAGCTGACGTAGCACTGACTGCGATAGTTGGCCTTGCAGGACTCCCTGTAACAATACAATGCATTAAAAAGAAAATGACCATTGCACTAGCGAATAAAGAAACATTGGTTGGTGGCGGAAAAGTCATAACAACAATGATTAAAGAGCACGGTGTGGACCTAATCCCTGTTGACTCGGAACACTCAGCAATCTTTCAATGCATTCAAAATGATGAAAACAA
>JAGLOK010000063.1 GCA_023139005.1 Clostridiales bacterium
CGGACTTCCTGTTGAATTAGAAGTAGAAAAGAACCTTGGTTTTTCTGATAAAAGCCAGATTGAAGAATTCGGTTTAATAAATTTCAATGCTGAATGTAGAAAATCTGTCTTCAAATATGTAGAAGAATGGCAAAACATGTCCAAACGAATCGGATTTTGGTTAGATTTTGAAAACAGATATGCAACACTAGATGAGAACTATATTGAAAGCGTTTGGTGGTCATTGAAGGAAATTTACAACAAAGGTTTACTCTACTTAGGGTACAAAGTAGTTCCTTATTGCCCCAGATGCGGGACACCATTATCTTCTCATGAGGTAGGGCAGGGGATGATGGAAACTACAGATCCCTCAATTCATGTGAAATTCAGATCTTTAGACTTTGAAGATACTTACTATTTAGCTTGGACAACAACACCTTGGACATTACCGTCAAACCAAGCACTTTGTGTAAATGCTGATGTTGAATATGTAAAATGCAAATCAGGTGAGAATATTTACATTCTTGCAAAAGACTTAGCCCCATCATTACTTGATGAATGTTATGCAGTTGTAGAGACTATGAAGGGCAGTGCACTTGTAGGAATGCAGTATGATAATCTATTTCCTAAAGCACATGCAACACCTGAGGGACAAATCCATCAAGTCGTTGCAGATCCGTACGTTACAACATCTGATGGTTCAGGAATTGTTCATCTAGCGCCTTTTGGTGAAGATGATATGCGAATACTAAAAAGAGAAGAAAAAGCATTTAACTTAATCGTTGATCCGCAAGGTAGATTTACAGAAAATACACCATGGCCGAAAACTTTTGTTAAAGATGCCGATGAAAATATCATCAAGCAACTTGAAAAAAGAGGACAGCTTCACGAGGCAATGGATTATGATCATAGCTATCCATTTTGTTGGAGATGTGATACACCTCTATTATATTACCCAAGGGATTCGTGGTTTATCGCAATGAGTCAACTAAGAAGTGAGTTAGTGAAAAATAATCGCTCTATTAACTGGATGCCGGATAACATCAAAGAAGGCAGAATGGGCAAATGGATGGAGAATGTAATCGATTGGGGAATATCCAGGGAACGTTACTGGGGAACACCATTGCCTGTGTGGTTGTGCGAGTGTGGACATATGGAAGTGATTGGCTCAATGACGGAACTAAAGGAAAAAGGCATTGATGTGCCTGAAGATATTGAGTTGCACAAACCTTATATTGATGAAATAAAAATGAAATGTAAGGTATGTAGTAGAATAATGACTCGTGAGACATCCGTTATCGACTGTTGGTATGATGCAGGTTCTATGCCGTTTGCGCAGTGGCATTACCCTTTTGAGAATAAGTTGATATTTGAACAAAATTTCCCGGCAAATTTTATTTCAGAGGCAGTTGATCAAACACGCGGGTGGTTTTATACGTTGATAGCAATCTCAACAATATTATTTGATGAATCACCGTTTAGAAACTGTATTGTTTTAGGACATGTTCAGGATAAAGAAGGAAAGAAGATGAGCAAACACTTAGGCAATGTAACAGACCCTTGGGAAGTGCTCGATAAGCAAGGAGCAGATGCCGTTCGTTGGTATTTTTACATCAACTCGCAACCTTGGCTTCCTTCAAGATACGCAGATGACGCAGTATCCGAAGGACAACGTAAATTCATGGGGACATTATGGAATACGTATGCTTTTTATGTGTTATATGCAAATATTGATGGATTTGATCCAACTCAATATGAATTAGAATATGAAAAACTTTCTGTTATGGATCAATGGATGCTCTCAAGACTTAACACACTTACAAAAGATGTGGATGAGCATTTAGAAAACTATCGTATCACAGAAGCTGGAAGAGCGTTGGCATCTTTTGTAGATGAACTTTCAAACTGGTATGTTCGACGCGGGCGTGAACGCTACTGGGGTAGTGATATGGATCAAGACAAGATTAATGCATACATGACATTGCATAAGGTATTAGTTGATGTATGCAAACTTGCAGCCCCATTCATACCATTTTTGACAGAGCAGATATATCAAAATCTTGTTTGTTCAGTTGATAAGAATGCACATGAGTCTATACATCTGTGTGAGTACCCTTCATATGATGAAAGCAAGATAGATACAAAGCTTGAAGAAAACATGGATGCAGTATTGAAAGTGGTATCCCTTGCACGCGCATGCAGAAACTATGCAGCAGTTAAGAATCGTCAACCCTTGTCTCAACTCTACATTCAAGGCGTGAAAATGACGGATGATTTTTCAGAATTAGTATTAGATGAACTCAATGTGAAAAACATGGTATACACAGACGATGCATCAAGCTTTATAGATTATATTATCAAACCACAAATGCGCACGCTTGGACCGAAGTATGGTAAACTACTTAATGAAATAAAACATGTACTAGCAGAAGTAAACGGTACAGAGTTTGTACAAACGCTAAACGAAAAAGGCGTTGTACACTTTAACATCAAAGGTACAGAGGTAACACTCTCAAGTGACGATGTTTTAATCAGTACGACTCAAAAAGAAGGTTTTGTTTCTCAAAGCGAGAATGAAGTGACAGTTGTTTTGGATACAAACCTAACACCGGAACTTGTTGAAGAAGGTACTGTAAGAGAGATTATTTCAAAGGTGCAAACCATGCGAAAAGAAGCAGGGTTTGAAGTAACTGACCATATTGTACTATCATATGATGGATACAACGAAGTATTTGCAAAGCAGAAAGAATTGATAGGTGTGGAAACCTTAGCAGATAAAGTAGAGCAAGGCAGCGAGGGTAGCTATCAAAAGACTTGGGACATCAATAATGTTGAATTAACTTTGGCGGTGACAAAAATCTAATGTGGATTGCAGATAATTGGATAGATTATGAATTAATTGACGCAGGTAACGGCAAAAAGCTGGAACGCTGGGGAGATAGAATACTGTTGCGCCCTGATCCTCAAGCAGTTTGGCAACCATCAGGCACATCAGAATATTGGACGAAAATCGATGCAGTATATAATCGATCATCAAAAGGTGGTGGTGAATGGAACTTTCAACACAAGATTCCGAAACGCTGGACAATCAAATATAATGATTTAAAATTTTATGTTGGTACGATGGGATTCAAGCATACAGGGCTTTTCCCAGAGCAGGCAGTAAACTGGGACTGGATGACAAATATAATCAAAGCACAAAAGGAAGATGTAGAAGTGCTAAATCTTTTTGCATATACAGGAGGGGCAACAGCTGCATGTGCAAAAGCAGGAGCTTTTGTTACACATGTGGATGCAAGTCGCGGAATGGTATCGTGGGCAAAGGATAATATAGAGATATCTGGATTGAACGCAAGCCCAACTCGGTACATCGTTGATGACTGTGTGAAGTTTGTAGAACGAGAAGCACGTAGACAAAAGAAATACAAAGGAATCATCATGGACCCACCATCCTATGGCAGAGGCCCAAAAGGAGAGGCGTGGAAGATTGAGGACATGATATACGACCATGTGAAGGATTGCGTTGAAGTATTGGAGGAAAAACCACTGTTTTTCTTAATCAATAGCTATACAACAGGATTGAGTCCTGCTGTAATGAGCAACATTGTATCACTAACGGTAAAATCTAAGTTTGGTGGAAATATAGAATCTAATGAGATAGGACTACCTATTAGTTCATCTGGACTGGTTTTGCCTTGCGGTACATCTTGCAGGTGGTCTTAGAGCACTAAACATATTATTATACACTACTATATACCTATATACATTCTACGAATTATGAATTGAAAAGGATAAAATGAAATTAGAAATATTACACGAGGATAATCATATAATAGTAGTCAATAAACCACCCGGAATACTCTCACAAGGGGATCAGACCGGTGATGAGGATATGTTGACATTGCTACGCACATACATCAAAGAGAAGTATGATAAACCGGGAAATGTGTTTATTGGACTAGTTCATAGGTTGGATAGACCTGTGGGTGGGTTGATGGTATTTGCAAGGACATCCAAAGCAGCAGCAAGGCTTTCAAAGCAAATAGTAGACTTGAAACTAAAAAAAGAATATGCATGTGTCTGCAATGGCACACCACCTGAAGGCAAATGGACACATTATCTTGAAAAAAATAAACGCACAAACATTTCAAGGGTTGTAAGAGATGGCGCTCGTGGCTCAAAGCGTGCCAGTCTTCAATGCGATGTCCTAGATACTAAAGGGAATGAATCTATTTGCAGAGTGCATCTATATACAGGAAGATCGCACCAGATACGTGTACAATTTCAAGCACAAGCCTGTCCGCTGTTAGGCGATGTTAAATATAATCCAGATGCAAAGCCCGGAACTTGGATAGCTTTGTTTTCAAAAAGACTCACATTCTGGCATCCAACGAAGAATGATAAGATGATTTTTGAACTAGATCTACCGGACCGGTTTCCATGGAAAAAGTTTAAGTATAATATTGAATTTTAATACTTGTAGGAAAAATGTTTTTCATTTATTATATTGGAATATACTATATGCACCTATAGCTCAGTTGGATAGAGCGTCCGCCTCCTAAGCGGAAGGCCTTGGGTTCGAATCCCCATAGGTGCGCCAATAGAAAAGCTTCCACAGATGTGGGAGCTTTTCTGTTAATACCACTGTAGGGATTTGAACTTGTCCGAGTGTTTTTCGAGGAAAAACATGGGGCTGAACATCCCACAGGGATGTGATGACGAATCCCCATAGGTGCGCCAGAAGAACCTTTGCAAACATTGCGTTTAGAGGGTTCTTTTCATGTTCGTTTGATTATTTACTATATGATGTTGTCAAATATGAAGTCGTAATATTTGGAAATTGATTTATAGACAAGAAGTATTGAAAATGATATTATATAGAGGAATTATGTTGGATTTATGTAATTTAATTATAAATGAATATAATTTGAATTGATATAAAATTTCATTATTATTAAATTGAGGAATATGATGGATCAGGTATTTTTGCTAGCAGTTATTTTGTCAGGGGCTTTTGCACTTTCGATAATATTAAAAAAGAAGATTGAAGAAAGTATCCCCAATTGGGTATTATTAATGATCTTCATTCTATATATTTTCGGACTCTTTGGAGCACTTCAGATTGGGATATATTTTATTTTAGCTTTGAGTGTTTTGAGTGTGATTTTAAGTATCATTTTTTTCTTCAAACAACCTAGTGATGCTATTAAAAATATCCTAACGCCTGGACTGGTGTGTTTTGTATTACTGGCTTTTGCAGCATGGAATGGACAGGCGGTCAGAATGATGACACAGTGGGATGAATTTTCACACTGGGGTCTTGCTGTTAAAAACATGTTTCACTTTGATGCGTTTTACAACCATCCTGATGCTGTAATCTCATTTCCAGCTTATCCTCCTGCATCTGCATTATTTCAGTATTTTACTTGTAAAATTATGGGTGCGTTCCAGGAATCATTTTTGTATCAATCCACAAATTACTTGTATTTCAGTATGGCGATTTATCTTTTCAAGGATGTAAAGTGGCGCGATGAAGGTAGGATTATATTAACACTTGTTTTAATTGTATTATTACCTACATTGATCTTTAAAGATTTCTTTTTCTTGATTTATGTAGATGGAATTTTGGGAATATTTTTTGCGTATATTCTTATAAAACATTTTACAAGCACATTCAAGCTTTATGACATGCTTGCGTTATGTCTTGCGCTTTTTGTGCTTACCATTACAAAATCATCGGGAGCAGGGCTTGCAATTATTGCTGTTTTTATCATCTATGCAGACATGTTTTATACAAGGAGAAGAAGAGTTCTAGAATTCCTAAAATTTTCTGATAAAAAACGCAAAGCAAAGAAAATATTGTTGACTATTGCGCCGTTATTAAGTGTTTTATTTGCTAAATACTCTTGGGCAATTTATCTTGCTTTTTCAAATACAAAAGGCAGGTGGGATACAAGCGGATTCTCGCTTGGAAACTTTTTCGCTGTCATAACTGGAAATGGTCAAGAATACCAAACGTTAACTATCTCTAATTTTATTACAGCTATTTTCCATAGAGTCATATCAGACAATGCATTGATAAATTTATCTTTTGCCGCATTGAGCGCATTGCTTTTTTGTTTACCTTTGTTATTGATTTATCTTTTTGTAAAAAAGAAAGAACGGACAAGATTAATTTTACCACAATCATTATTATTTATTGGAGCTATAGTTTACGCTATGTCTCTATTGATACTATATTTATTTACATTTTGGGAAATTGAAGCAGTCAATCTGGCATCTTTTCATAGATACATGTCAACATACATTTTGGGCACATTGTTTTACACCATATCGATTCTCCTTATCAAAAGCTATCATTTTGATAGCAAAAAGATACTTAAATATATTACCGCTGCCATTATCATTATATTATCGGTAATTAATTTTATACTTGGCAATGATACTTCCATTATGTCACCGCCTTCCATAGCATATACGCAGCATTTTAGAGCACCTTATAACCCTATAAAACAAATAAACACTGTAGTTAAAAAGGACGATAAAGTATTCTTTATTGCTCAAGGCACCTCTGGATTATCATATTTTGTGTCAAGGTATACCGCGTTTCCTGCCGAAATTGATGTTGTCCCTTATGCCTATAGTTTGGGAGATCCAAGAGATGCTGACGACATATGGACAAAAAAAGTGACTGTCGAGGAATGGAAATCCACACTTATTGCTGAGTATGATTATGTATATATTTACGAAAGCGATGATATTTTTGATGCAGAGTTTGGAATACTATTTGAAAACGGAAAGCCTTTAGAGGGTACGTTGTATATTGTAAATAATATTGCCGATGATGATTTCTTAAAAGCTGTCACTTTAGAGTAAAATATACAACATGAAGGATTCGAACTTGTCCGAGTGTATAAGTGGTGATTATGAGAGAAACACCACAGATTTTCTAGGAAGAACACAGGGCTAAAATTCCACATGGATATGATGACGAATCCAAATAGGTGCGCTAATAATTTAGCGACAAAGCTTTTTGTCGCCGATGTCTTAAAAATCACTGTAAACTCCGAATAAACTCTAGTTCATTTCTATGATTTTCGCTTTTTACATGGGTTAATGTATATTCGTGAAACTTGCGTGTAGGGAATTCCTAGTAGTATAATATAATTAATAAATTGATAAAAAAGCATTAAATTATGAATTACAATTTATTACTTTATTCAGGATGGTATTGTTAATGGCATTTGCTATAGTTGGTTATTTTGATAAAGAAACAGACAGGTTCATTCAAGCTATTTGGAAAGAACTTGCTGATAACAACATATGTGATTATTTGCATAATTCCGAGAATAATCCACATATGAAGTTTATGATGTTTTCAGAAATAGATTTAAACAAAGCTAAAAATATACTACTGGAATTAGCGGAGAAGCATGAAACAATAGAAATTCATTTGAAGAATTTTGGCTTTTTCTCTGACAAAAACCCTATATTTTTCATTGATTTTTCACCTTCAATTAAATTGCTAAATCTAGAAAGCGATATAAGAAGCATTTCAAGCTCTTTTGGAGAACAAAGTGATTTAAATTATTTTGATGAAAACATTTGGATGCCAAGCTGTCAATTAACAGTAAAAAGCGAAGATTTAAATATACATGATGTACTTGAGTATTTAACGATGATACCCTTACAATTTAATGGAATGCTTGAAAGATTAGGGATAATTGAGTTTCATCCTGCAAAGCAAATTGTCTCATATAAACTAAGCTGAAAAAGATAATATGTTATAAATAACTTTTAGGATACTAGATTGAGTATAAAGACAGAAAAATTTCATATCGTATATTTCTCAGGAACAGGCGGTACTGCACTTGCAGCTAAATGTTTGGAAGATGCTTTCAATGAGCGAAACATGAAAGTGCATGTTTCAAATATCTTTCAAGAAAACAAGCCTGTAGTTACTGGAGAGGAGACTCTCGTATTGATGTACCCTGTGTATGCTTTTGATGCACCGAAACCAGTGTTTCAATGGATATCATCAATCAATGAAAATATGAATAATAAAGCAACTGTGATTGCTGTATCAGGAGGGGGTGAAGTATCTCCAAACACAGCAAGTAGGTTTAGAGTTATCAAGCGACTAAAAAGC